>NZ_NPDI01000063.1:0-127288 GCF_002251265.1 Rhodopirellula sp. MGV
TTTCGGCAATGTCACCACAACCGATCAGTCCCCAACGTATCGCCATCACTCTCAAGTGGGTTGAAATGAAAAACACAAAGTGGCATCCGCCAAGAATCAACGCATCATCCGCATCAGCCGAAACGCGATAGCGTGCGGTTAAGTGGTCCATCCAGCTCGAAAACACCTAACCGCTGGCTAGCGCCAATGCGGCTGATTGAAACTCAAACCAGCGTAGCAAAACCCATCAGCCGAAACGCGATAGCGTGCGGTTAAGTGATCCATCCAGCTCGAAAACAAACAACCGCTGGCTAGCGCCAATGCGGCTGATTGGAACTCAAACCAGCGTAACAAACCCCATCAGCCGAAACGCGATCGCGTGCGGTTAAGTGATCCATCCAGCTCGAAAACAAACAACCGCTGGCTAGCGCCAATGCGGCTGATTGAAACTTCAACCAGCGTAACAAAATCACACAAACGCTACCTATCGCGATGCGGCGGTTAAAAATGCGATCAGGTCTGCCATCTGTTCTGGGGTGATCACCTTCTCCAACCCCTCTGGCATGATCGACACGCCTGTGTCACGTATCCACTCGATCTCGTTTCGTGGTACCGTTTGCTCAACCGCTTCGGCAGCTCGCAATGTGATGCTCGCCGAATTCTCCGCCGCGATCATTCCCGCAACCGTTCGCCCGTCCGACAATAACACGATGTAATTCCGATACTGCGGATTCACTTCGCGGTTGGGATCCAAAACATTCACCAAGATCGATTCGCCGCCCCGTGTTGCCGCCGACGACAAACTGGGCCCCACCGCGTGCCCGAGCTGCCCCACCTGATGACACCCGGCACACTGTTCACGAAACACCGCCCTGCCCCGCTCCACGTCGCCCTCATCATCCAATTCGGACTGATATTGATCGATCACCGACTGACGCGGCTTGGATTGAAACTGCTTGACGACTTCCTGTGCCCTCCTAGAAATTGACTTATCGCGACGTTCGGCCAGAATCCGCCACTGTGCGATCGGAAACTCTTCGACGTCACAACGCCCTTCGTCAATCGCATCAAACACAACCAGCGTCTGCGCTGAATTCGAAAACAACACTTCACACGCCACTGCACGCAATCGTGGACTCCATCGTTTCATCCGCGCAAGAATCGTTTCAATCACTGCCAACGATGCGTCGTCTCCAATGGCCCGCAACACCGCGGCGGTTAACGCTAGCGATTCGTCGCCTTCGATGATCCCCAATAACTCCAGTTCCAATTCGCGTGTCGGCGTCCGCGAGAGCTGCTGCAATGCGGCCAGTCGATCATCATCAGGTAACTCGCGATCGCCAAGTCGCCGTGATGCGGCGAGCAACAGTCGCTGCCTCTTCTCATCAAATTTGACCGCAAGAACCGAATCCATAGCAGACACCCAACCTGCGTTTCTGACCTGCTCGATCAAAGGCAGCCAAGCGGTATCGTCCGCCGCATCCACCAACGCCTCAACGATCGTCTGCGATGACTCGCGAGTGGGATCGGGCGTTGACGCCGCCAAAAGCGAATCGAACACCGGCATCAAATCTGAAATCAACTCGGAATCGTCAAGGCCATCGAGCAATCGCAGCAGCAGTCGCTCCGCCGTCTTGTCGTCACAGACGGCAACCGTCGACATGATCGCCGCCTGCATCCACCGGTCACTCGGGTTCCGCATTAAGATCTTCCCCAACCACTCGGGCCGCTCAGCGATGTCGAAAACGGCCAGCGAAAAAGCAAGTTGATAACGGACATCAATCGACGCATGTTTAACAAGCGGCGCGAGCGACTTCACCACTTCCGTATTATCTGCAAACGATTCCGCCAACCGAACGGCATGTCGAACGACTTGCGGATGCGAATCTGCAAGTCGCGCGCGTACGTCATCCGCCGCCAATGCCGAGAGCCCATCGAGCGCTACCATCGCGTGCAGACGCCCAAGGCTTTTCAGTCGCCCCGGATCGTTGTCACCAAGCATTTTTCGCAGCGATGGCACGAGCGATTGATCCTGTCGCTCGAAGATCAGACGCGAGGCGGTTTCACGATGCCATGCATTGGGATGCGACAGCAATCTTACCAGCGTCTCGCCGTCAGCATCTTGCAAATTCGGCGTCAGACGATGCCGGAAGCCTTCCGGTACCACCCGGTACAAGCGGCCACGATCTCGCCCCGCGGTTAAATCGAGATGCCGTTTAATATCGGGCGGCAAACTCTTGGGATGCTCGATGACTTCACGGTAAACGTCGATCACCGTCAACGCCCCGTCAGGGCCACAAGCGAACTGGGCAGGCCGAAACCAATTGTCAGTCGATGCGACAAACTCGCGTTGCTGATCGATTCGACTTCCAACGAACGGCAAGCCAGACGGCGAGGCCGTACCGGTGACATTCGCGACTGATGACTGGATTCGATGCAGCCGTTTACTATGAACCAAATTGCTTCCCACATCACCGATGATCGCGATCATCTCGTCTGGGTCGCCGCGTTCATCTCGCGTCCAAGCGTCACCGCGATAGATCGTCACACCGGTTGCACCAGTGAAGTATCCGGCCGCTCGCCCGCCACCTTCGACAGGCCCACCCACCAGACCTGCAACACGCAATTTCGTCCGCAAGACACGCCAAGGTTCGACCGGACTGATGCGAAAGACTTCCGCTTGAGGTCCGTCGTCGGCGATTGAGACTCGCGCTGCTGGCATGGCGTAAGACGTTGTCCCACTGACATACCGATCCTCATACATCACCTGTTGCAGATGATCGCTATTGGAGCAAACAAACTTGCGTCCCCAATCGTCGAAACACATCCCGTGCTGGGCACCGCCGCTGGTCCGTTCAAACTGAAACGTCTCGGGATCAAACGCCAGATCAAATCCACGAACCGAAACGGCAGCGGATTCGGGCTGATCAGGGCGCCGTACTTTGCCGCCAGCCGTACCGACCGCGACGTGAATCCGATGATCCAATCCCCAGCGAAAGGAGTTCAACAAGCCCTGCACATTGTCTGTCGAAAACCCAGTCAACACGATGCGCTTTTGGTCAGCCACACCGTCATCATTGGTATCAGACAGGCACCAAATATTCGGTGCATCCGCGACAAACAAGCCGTCACGATACGGAAAAATCGCGGTTGGCCAAAGCAACCCGTCGGCGAACACGATCGCTTCGTCATACACGCCGTCCTGGTCAACATCGGTCAAACGCGAGATCCGAGAGAGCCCCGCCTCGCGGTCTTCGCTGTAGCCTCGCATCTCGCAGACGTACAACTCACCCGATGCCGACCATTCCGCGGCGACAGGACTGTTTATCAAAGGCTCGCTTGCGATCAGTTGAATTTCGTATCCGTCGGCAACCTGAAACGTATCCATCACCTCCGACACCTCGGTCGGCTTGATTCGTGGCAACAGATTCGCGAAGTCGTCAGCCAAGGCTGGATGAACATTCCAAAACATCACGCCAAATAATCCGCCGCACGCAGCCAGCGCTCGCACAATGCTCATCGCGAGTCTCCTTTTGCGGCGTCGCTTGCCCGATCGTGCGACGGCCCGAGTAGCAATTTGATCGCATCCATCAAGACTGACTCGACTTCCGGAGCCACACGTGACGCCCGAGCGCTCGTTTCATAGCCGCCCTGCCCGTAAGCGACTTGCGTACCGATGTATCCGGGACCGTAATCACCATACGCGGCCATGGCGACCGACAAATCCTTACGCATTGCCTTGGCAGCCAACTGGTATTCGACAAACAATTCGCCCGGCAGGTGCAACACTCTTACATCGCCGATCGTCAAACACCCCAGTTCGACTTGGTGCCCTGCCTTGCAACGAAGCAGCCACGCCAAATCTGCTGGCGCCGTTTCGATCACCTCCGGAGTCGGACGCGTCAACAGTTCTCGCAACTCGTCTTCATGCAAGTGCGCCGCTGGCGGCAGCGATACCTTGATCGTATTCCAACCGCAGGAGGAAGCACTGACTGGAACACGCTCGGCCGAATCGAACGCTTTTTCCATCGCGTCCGCAACGCGATTGGCCAACGTTAACCGGTTCGACTTGTCACCATCGTTGTACTTTCCGGCGCCGATGTTTCCGCCCGCACCATTGAAATGAACATGGAACGCTTCGGGGCGATCCTGAGACCGAAAGATCCTGGCGATCCCTGGAAAGTCGGGGCTGGGAACACCGGTTCGATAATAGCTTTGTGGGTGACAGGCATAGTAAGTCAGCGAAACGATTGGCTGGTCGCGTTCATAGAACACCAGACAACTGAGTTCCGGATCGATGATGCCTTCCGGTGCGGCACGCAACTTCGGGTCAGTACAGGTAGTGTAGCGTGTTGCGTAAACCAAACCGTCCGGCCCTTGCAATCTTCGGTTGCTTGCGACTCGGTCTACATTGGCTGTTCCAAACCCAACGTGTGTGATAGGCCTGGAGCGATCCAATTGTGCGGCGACTTGGCTGGCAAGCTTCTTGATCACCTGGCGTTGAAATGAACTTTCGAATGGCCCCAAATTCGTCGCCCCGGCGTGGTGCAGCAACCGCTCCGCCGTAAAGTCACAACGCGGTGCGTCATGTTGATGAAGTGCATGAACGGCAACATGAGAAGGATCCGTTTCGGCGGCTTCAGCCAATGCTTGCCGGAACTGGTCATGTGCCGCATTCGAAATACCGATCCAGTCGATCGCGCACAACACAACGGGCTTGTCCATTCCGCTGATCACGATCCCGCGACAGCGCAGCCCCAACTCACCCTGCCGGCTGACCACGTCATACGCCATCATTGATCCGACAGGTGGTGTCACATCCAAATCAAACGTCGACACGCGCAAACCGGTGCTTTCATCGCCGCTTTCATCGCGACGTGTAACAGCATCACTGGCGTCAGGCTCCTTCGCCACAGCAAGACAGCCGTACAGAACAGTTTGAAGAACACTTTGCAGCGCAAACAGCAACACCATGCGGCAGGCCGTTTTCCAAACCAACCTCCGCTTTCCCGATCCGCCAGATTGCGGGGATTGGGAGGGAATGAATCTGTCGCAAAGTTGATCGATCATTTCGTTTTCCCTGGGCAGAATCCGGTAGAATCGATTCCATCATAGCGTCAACCTCCCCTCCCCAAGGCAATGCAATGAACTCGCAGCAGCATTTGGATCGTCGCTCGTTTTTGAAAACTGCTTCCGCAGCCGCGGCGGCGACCTCGGCGATCGGCGGCTTGGCGTCATCGCTTCATGCCGAATCGGCCACGACTGGCACCACTGCCGAATCGCTCGTCGGCAAGCTGTACACAACACTTTCAGACAAGCAGCGCAATGACATTTGCTTTGACTGGAACCATCAAGATCCCAAACGTGGATTGCTGCGTACGTTCGTCGCGAACAACTGGAACATCACCTCACACGAAATCATGGATGATTTTTACAGTGATGACCAACGTGACCTGATCACCCAGATTTTTGAATCGATCGTCCATCCAGATTGGCATGAACGCTACTACCAACAACTCAACGATGATGCCGGTGGCTTTGGTATCGAACAGTCGATCGCGATCTTTGGGAAACCCGGCGAAGGCAAATTCGAGTTGGTGCTAACCGGTCGGCACATGACGCTTCGCTGTGACGGCAACTCCGCCGACCATGTCGCGTTCGGCGGACCGATTTTCTATGGCCATGCACCAACGGACAACGAATCGGCAAATCACACCGACAATGTGTTCTGGCATCAGGCGGTCGCCGCCAACGGCCTCTACAAAATGCTCGATGGAAAGCAACGAAAAGAAGCTTTACTCAGTCGAACGCCTCGCGAACAAGCTGTCGCGTTCCGAGGTCAACAAACCATCCCCGGACTGCCAGTCACGGAGATGTCTTCGGACCAAAAGGAACACCTGCAAAAAACGCTGGGACTGTTGGTCGAGATGTATCGCGAAAACGATCAACAAGAAGCGATGCAATGCTTGAAAACCCAAGGCGGTCTTGATGCGTGCTCACTGGTGTTCTACCAAGACTCCGACATTGGCAACGACGGCGTCTGGGACAACTGGCGTCTCGAAGGCCCGTCGTTTGTGTGGCACTACCGTGGCAAGCCACACGTTCACGTCTGGGTCAACGTCGCTGACGATCCAAACGTCAAATTGAACACCTAATAGCACGCCGTGTTCGGCTGTCGCCTATCAACCTTGCTCCCCCTGTTACCTCCCTCTCCATCGTTCCCACCATGAAAACATTGCTGGCCGCATTGGTCCTTTCCCTCAGTTGTTCTGTCACCGCTTCTGCAATCGACGTCGGCGATGCGGCACCTAAGTTCCAGGCGAAAGACGACTCCGGTGAAATCTGGAAATCGGAAGACCACGTCGGTAAAAAAATCTTGGTGGTGTACTTTTACCCGGCGGACATGACGGGCGGCTGCACCAAACAGGCCTGCGGTTATCGCGACAAGATGAAAGACTTTACCGACGCCGGCGTGGAAGTCGTCGGCGTTAGTGGCGACACGGTTGAAAACCACAAAATTTTCAAAGAGGTCCATGACTTGAACTTTGCCCTTCTGGCTGACACCGAAGGCAAAGTTGCGAAAGCGTTTGGCGTGCCGGTCACCGTCGGCGACAAATCGGTCGTCAAGATGATCGAAAATGTAGAGAAGGAATTGGTTCGCAAAGCTACTGCGAAACGCTGGACATTCGTCATCGATCGCGAAGGCAACGTTGCCTACAAGGATTCGCAGGTCAACGCGGCGCAAGACCCCGAAAAGATTGCTGCTGTGATTGCGAAGCTGAAATAGCCAGCTCGCCAAGTAACGCAATCGCTCAGACAAACAGCCTTGGCTGTGAAGCTCGCCCCGCACGTGCTGCGGGGCGATCGATGGTGTAGCGTCTCAGGATCGAACCGGCCAGCGCAACACCGCTGGTAAACGCCGATTCCAATCGTCGCCCGCTGCACCAATCACCGCAGACGCCGATCCCGGTGGTGAAATCGAACAAGCTATCAACGTCCAGCGGTTCGATCGCTTCACTGTCGCTCCAATAAACCGCATCGGCAAATTCGACATCTTTTAAAGGCCGATCGATCACGGACGCAAACGCGTCCAGCAAAGTCTTCATGACTTCGTCTTTCGGCGTATGCGAATGACGCAGTGACCAATCGGCAGACGCATGAGCAATCCAACGTCCCGAGTGCGGACGTCCCGGCTTGGCACCATCCGACGCAACCCAAGCGATCGGGCCGCCTTTGACGAACGCCGCGTCGTAAACCATATCACGCAAGGTCGAATCGGCAACCATCAGCGCCCAACACGGACGCATCACCGCTTTACGAACTTTTTCTGCCAGCGACGTTAGACCGTCGACCAATTTCATCGCTGCTCGGGGCGGGCAATTGCAAAGCACCAAATCGAAAGGTTCGCTTTCGAATGTCGCGGCATGCGTCCCATCTGAAACACTCAGCCGCCATCGCTCCGCATCCGAAACCAATTGCTCGACCCGATGCCCCAACCGAACGTCCAGGTCCGCTGCCAGGTGCTCGGTGATCGCATCCATACTCGGCACACCGACGTAGCGTGGCTTGTCGCAATGGCGGTCAAGTACAGTGCCCTGGCCGCAAAGCGAAACGACCTTACCCAGCCAAGGCTGCACAATCCCATCGTGAATCCAACTATTCACGTGACGACAGAATGTCGGCCCACACGCGGTAAAGTACTGCGCACCATGGTCGAATTGGTACGAGGCGTGAGAGCCGTTGTTTGAATCAGTCACCGACATCGCATGATAAGTCGCGATCCGCCCGCCTACCTGCTCCGCCTGTTCGAACACCGTCACATCGATACCGTGATCTTGCAAAACACGTGCGACGGAAAGACCAGCCATCCCGGCGCCAACAACGGCAACTTTGGGCAAGGTTGCGGCAATCGGCCGATCGACTTTTGCCCCGAAGTGCTTGACGTCTAAACGCTCCGCATGTGTCGACAGTTCACGCGTTCGAACGGTTCCGTAGATTGGCTGCTCGGGTTTGAACGGTCGATCAAATTGGCCGAAGCACCACAGTACGCCACCATACGACGACGGGTTCCGGCCATCGAGTGCATAGCGATGATTCAAATCAAGCGTCAACTGCAACGCTCGGTCGGGGCTGCCGGTCCAACTTAAGAACGCCTTTCCCCAAGTCATCCGAATATTGTTGTGAAGCTCGCCGTGCTTGATCAGGCTGCGTTGTGCCGCGTTCCAAAGCGGGTGATCCGCCTTGGCTCGCGCCAGCGTTTCCCAACTGCAATCGCTCGAGCGTTTGTCAGATTCATGTTCGTACAGAGTTTTGCAAGCCCAGTCCGGAACGGCGTCCAACGAATCAATCAGATCCGTGTGGTGGAAACAAAAGTGAAACGCCAGTTCGCGCCAAGTCAGCAGCTCGTCCAAATACTTCGTCGCGCCGAATTCGGCAGCTTCACGAGCGATCCGAAACGGGCTGACCATCCCGTAGTGCAAATAGGCACTCATCCGGCTTGACCCGCTGGGGTTCAACGGATCGTTTCGCGTTAATTCATAATCGGCAAGCCCCGACGCCTTGAACGCTTCCCAACGTGCGTAGCCGGCCTTTGAACCACCAGGCGTATCGGCAACCGGCGCGACGGAATGATCAATACGACATTGACCGATTAGCGATGCCAAATCGGCATCTTGAAGCGACAGTGGGTGAAGCTGAAATTCCTGTTGCAAGAATTCCAAGTCACACATCGCGACATCGACTGGCTGTTCAACATAGGGTTGCTGCAGTGCTTGATCATGAACCGACTTCACGGCATCACGAAACTCGAACGCCCGAGTCCACGCGTGATCAAATTGCGGCACCGGCGCCAAGCAAGAGCAATCGACGGATGCGATTGGCGTTTTGCAGGTCGCACTCAGACGCTCCATCCAACCCAAAATTGGCTGAACCGGCATCTCTTCGGTTACAAGGACCGCAGCACTACGTGCCAGATTGCGCAGGTAAGGGCCGCGCTGCCCATGCCGTTGCAAATGGAACGCGGCAACAATGCCGCGATCATCCAATTCGCGTTGCACGTCCCGATGGCCTTGCAACATGAATGCATGGTGCCGATCGGACGCATACGGATATTGTTCGCTAAGCCCGTGATAGACCAACAGCGGCAGTCCATTTTGCCGCGCAAAACAGATCGCCGTATCGAGTGCGGGGTTCTCATGTGCCCGCAGCGCATTGTGCATCCAGTACAGAACAAACTGACCGGGACCGCCGCAACAATCACTGGGCGCCTGCACCCAGCGAAGTCGTTGTTGAAGGTTTTCCGGAAGCGAAATATCCACGCTAGGTAACTCGTTGCGCCAAGAAACAGACGTGCCATTGATCGTAGACGGGCGGCAATCCACCAGCCAGTCGCCACCGACGAATGGGTGGTCTGTCGCAGTCGACTTGTTGATAACGTCTCAGCCGTCGCCATCAATCCTGCGATCGGCGTTCAACGGTGACGACATCACCTGATCTTTCCTGATTGCGATAATGAAAAGCAAATGCAAGCTTTTGCCGCCTATTTTCGAATCAAAAGCTTGGCCAACCAGCCCGGACTTTGCCCCCGCGGGATCGCTTCGTCAGCCTGAATCCCCAACTGCCGCAGCACCCCTGCCGCCGCCATCCGGCCGCTGATCACCGCCCCTTCCATCGTCGCCGGCCAACCCGTTTGCACCCAATCACCGGCCAAGAACAACCAATCGAGAGCGGTTCGGGACGGCGGTCGCTTCGCATCCATTTCGGGGGAAATCGAAAAGACGCTTTCTGGGTCCGTCACCACGCGATAGCGCAGCAGATTGGCCGAGCGGGCGTCAGGAAAAAATCCCCGCAGTTCGTCCAACACCTGACTGACTAAAGCCTCCTTTCCAATCCCAATCGCATCGGCAGACGCACTGATGATGACTTGGTAGTACCAACCCGAATCGCGTTGGTCTGGCCGAGATTGTTCGCACTGCGGTGAATCGCGGAGCTGTGGCTCGCGGAGCAGACGCGGATCACGAAACAGCCACTGGGAAATCGTCCCCACCATCACGGCGTGGTCAAGCTCCGTGATTGGGCGATCGAACCACAAATGGATCCCCGTGATCGGCGAACTCGGAAACTGATCGAAGGATGAAAGGTCTGGCAAAGACGCTCGCGTCATTTCATCCCAACCGCCGAACAGCGACTTCACGCGAAACCAAGGCACCGCACTGACCACCGCTGACGCGGTTACGAATTCGCTTTCACAACCGACTTGCCGCAACAACACGGTCCGATCCGGCCGTATCTCTTCGACTCTCGTTTCCGTCAACAGCTTGATGCCTCGTTGCCGCAGCACCTCCGGCAGTCGCTGCCCAAATAACTCCGCCAGCGGCAACATTGGGATCAGTACATCGCTGGCACCGCGAGCGATCGCGAACCCGTCGATCAACACCTTTCGCGCCGCCGCCATCGAAACGCGATCACACTGTTCGCCCAGCGCACTGACCAGAATCACGTTCCAAAATGATTGGATCGTTGTTTCGGTTTGCCCCACCTTGCGCAGCCAATCGGTCGCAACGACACCGGACAAAGCATGACTTGGCGTTCGCGCCAATTTCACCAAACCCGAGCGAATCTCACGGCGTTCTGAATGCGACAGGAACTTCAGTGCATCCAAGAAAGGCAGCATGTGAAACGGTGCCAGCAACCACGGGTGTGGACGAAATCGACTTGCCGCGACGCCGGGATGCAAGAACGTGAGCGATTGATCGCGATGCCAGTGTTGCAGTAGCGATGTTCGCTCCATCAAGTCCAGCAGGTTCCCACAACATCCCATTGCGACGTGCTGACAATAGTCGACTTGACCACCTTGGGGATCATCGAACGAACCGGCCCGACCGCCGGTCCGCCGCTTGGCTTCGACCAACGTAACCGGAACGTTGGGCGCAAGCCGGGAGATCGACTCGGCAGCTGCCAACCCGGCCAAACCGCCACCGACGATCACAACAGGCTCCACCTTCACCGGCGAACCTCGGCAACTTCCAAGGGCGGTACAGGCAAACGTCGGAAAAGTGGCGGAAAGAAGTGCTGCGAAACGAGGCCCATCCGTTCCTTGCGCGACAAGCGAATGCGTTTCGTCGCGACGGCACGCGGGTCGTCGGCAATCCGATCGAGTAGTTTTCGATACGTCCGCCACATCATGGAAAACATTGGACGACCGTCTGGCCCCAAGGATTCCCACACCCGCCATCCGCTCGCGTAAAGCACTTTGGCGCGGCGAATTTCGTCTTCGACCAAACATGCCAACCGGTCATCGGCCCGCGGCCGCAACAAGTCATCTTCGGCCAACCCATGCTGCGAAAAGTGCTGGCGAGGCAAATAGATTCGGCCGCGCCGAGCGTCTTCGGAAATGTCACGCAAGATGTTGGTCAACTGAAACGCCAGACCACAATCGATTGCAGCTTCGGAAGGCAGCGGCTCGTCAAACTCCCAGATGTGCAAGCACGCCAACCCAACCGCCGATGCGACCAAGTAGCAATAATGCTCAAGCTGTTCGTAGGTATCGAAACGGGTCTTTTGTTGGTCGGCCAACACGCCGTCAACGATTTCGAGCAGATACCGACTTGGAATTCGAAACCGATTGACGGTGTCATGGAGTGCCGGAAAGATCTGCCGAGCTCGCGCGACCAAATCGATCGGCCAATCGGCGGTGCTCTTGGGAATCCCTGGTGCGAGCAGGACTTCGTCTTTTGGCTTGTCGGTGATCAGATTCAGTGCCGTCGTTTGCCGCCACCAATCCAGCCACCGGGTACGCAGCGCTGCGGGCTCGTTGCAATCGCCAATGTCATCGGTGATCCGCGCAAACGCATACAGTGCGCACATGGCATTCCGCTTGCCCCGCGGCAACAGCCAGAACGAGCGGTAGAAATTGCTTCCGCTGCGCCGCGCGATTCGGCGTACGTCGCGATAGCTGGTCGTGATCTGTCGCGTGGACTGCATCGGTGCAATTGAACTGGTTAAAGCCTGCCAAGAATCGCCATCAGGACGAGCCGGCCTTGTGTAATGGGCCCGACCTTGGGCCTTTTCCGCAACACATCGAAATCGAAACGCCGGACGGCCGCCAACGTTTCCAATCCGCCGTGGATGAACAGTTTAATATCGGCGGCAAGCCACTTTGGGACTTCATCGGCCAGTGGCATCCCACGATCAAAACAGCTTTCGGCGAAATCACAAAACTCACGCAGCAATCGACGTAGTCCGTCGGGCGTCGTTTTCTGGGATAGCATCTCCGTCGTGACGCCGTGCCGCTGGCACCAATCGGAGGGTAGATAAACACGCCCGATCGAATAATCTCGCCCGACATCCTGGGCAAAATTTGCCAGCTGCAGCCCCGTACAGATCTGGTCGGACAGTTCCACTCGGCGAGCGTCTCGGATGTCCGCCAACTGCAACACCAGGCGCCCGACGGGATTTGCCGAGCGAGCGCAATAGTCCAGCAATTGCTCCAAAGTGGCGTAGCGTGTCACGGTCTGGTCCTGGCGAAACGCCGAGATCAAATCGAAAAACGGCTCCTGCCGCAAATTGAACGTTGCCACGGTATCCGCTAGTGCGGGATAGAAATCGTCGGCCGGCGGGTTTCCGGCGAATAATGCATCCAAACCCTCCGCAATCCGGTCCAGCCCTTGGAGGGCGAGGTCTGGGCGTCCTGACTCGTCGGCGACATCATCGGCAGTGCGACAAAACGCATAAATGTTGTAAAACGGTTGGCGCAATCGCCGGGGAAGTAGAATCGATGCGACCAGAAAGTTTTCGTAGTGGCGGCGAGCCAATTGGCGGCATGCCCGCTCGCTTTGGCGGAGAATTGACGCAGAATGGGCACCAGCCAACGCGTCGCGGGCAGGCGATTTTCCCGCGAGTTGCTCCCCAAGTGGCTGTCTGGACGCTAATTCGCGATCGGCGTGCATTCTGAGAAACGAAATACAGGTTTGAACTGATGAAAATTGTACTGGCGGCCCCTCGTGGATTTTGTGCCGGAGTCAACATGGCGGTCGACTCGCTCGACCTGACACTGAAGCATTTCGGGGCACCGGTCTATGTGTATCACGAGATCGTTCACAACCAGTATGTCGTCGAAATGTTCAAATCCAAAGGTGCGGTCTTCGTCGACTCCATCGACGAAGTCCCCGAAAGCAGCGTGCTGATGTTTTCGGCACACGGCGTTTCGCCAGAGATCCGCAAAGCCGCCCAGGCTAGGAATTTAACAGCTTTGGACGCGACCTGCCCGCTGGTCACCAAAGTCCACCTCGAAGCGATCAAGTACGCCAAGGCGGGCTACACAATCTTCTTGATCGGACACGAAGGCCACGACGAAGTGATCGGCACCATGGGCGAGGCCCCCGAAGCGATTATCTTGGTCGAAACCGAAGAGGACGTCGATTCGCTGTCGGTCGCCGACGAATCCAAACTGGCCCTGCTGACCCAAACGACGCTTAGCGTTGATGATGCCAATCGCATCATCGAAAAGCTGCGATCCCGCTTTCCCAGCATCAAGAGCCCACCCAAAGGCGACATCTGCTACGCGACCCAAAATCGACAAGACGCCGTCAAAACACTCGCCGGCGACGCCGATAAAGTCGTCGTACTTGGCAGCCAAAACAGTAGCAACAGCCGACGCTTGAAAGAACTTGCCGATGAAAACGAACGTCGTTCGTTTTTGGTTGATGGGCCGCAAGATCTCTCAAAGGATGACTTTTCCGCCGACGATGTCGTGCTGATCACGGCCGGAGCCAGTGCCCCAGAATCAGTTGTCCAAGAAACGATCGACTGGCTGAAAAGTCAGTTTGATGCGACCGTCGAACTGGCGACCGTTCGCGAGGAATCGGTCGAGTTCCCGCTGCCCAAGCCACTGCGTTCGCTGGTCTAACGAACGCAGCCGATGGTCACTGCATCGCTTTGATTTGCATGTTCCGGTACAGCACGTCCGTTGTCGGATCGTGCCCTTGGATCATGATGCTTCCCGCGTCGTCACGTCGCCCGCGACGTGGGTTCGCATCGGGCTTGCGAGTGTCTTCCCAATCGCTGACTTGAATCCCATTGACCCAAGCGGCAATGTGGTTCTCGTATGCCTGGAGCGTGACGGTTGACCAAGTTCCGTTGTCGCCCGCCACCACGCGTGCGTCCTGTCGACGAAAGATTCCGCCAGTACCGCAGTCGGCCGGTGATAGCCTGGAATCGTCTTTAAAGTCGTTGTTGACTTGGCACTCATACCCCATCATCTCGTCACCGGGGATACAGCGGAAGAATAGCCCCGAGTTCATGTTCGGCTTGTCGATTTTGTACTCGCTCACCAAGACAAAATTTGCATAGCGTTCGCGGGTTTCGATCTGCGTCTTGCCACCGTCGACGTGCAGCTCGCGGTCCGCGTTCACGGTGAATTCACCCTCCATCTCGGGATACTTTTTCCACTGCGACAGTTCGGCATCGATCATCGGTGTCATACCGAGTGCACGAATTTGGACATCGCGAAATGCGACGCGACCGGAGTTGTGCTGAAGACCGATCCGTCGCGGTGCGAGACTCGCTGGGTCCTCGTACTGGCACACGACCTTCTCGTCCAATGACACAGACACGGTTGCGCCTTCTGCGACGATCGTCATCGTTCGCCATTGGCCTGGTGTTTGCGGACCAGCAGCTTCCGCGTCGACCTTTTGCCGCTGCACGATGCTGCCGGTAGGAAAGGGATTGTCATCGGGCGCGATGTTGATTTCGTAGCAATCCGACGATGGATCGCTGGGCGACAATGGGGTCCGGACAAACACGCCGCTGTTTGTCTGCTCATCGGCGTTGAATTGAAGCGTCAATTCAAAATCACCCCAAATCGTCGTCGTACAGATCAGGCCTTGCTTGCCTTCGTCAACGACGATGGTTCCCTCTTCGACGCGAAAGTTCGCTTCGCCACTGTGCTGCCAACCGACGAACGTGTATCCGTCGAACAACCGCACCCAACCTTGCGCCGCTTTGTCCGCTGGCAATCGTGCCGCCAGCAATTCGTCCGCACTGACTTCATAGATTTGACTCGCCGCCGCATTTTCGATCTGCGCCGCCTTCGCTTCATTTCCAGCCTGCGCAGAGGGCTTCCGGTTTGCGGAGGGCTCCCGACTTGCAGACGATTCCGCCGTGATATCGCTCGTCTCGCCGGCTTCTTTTTTGGCCCCGCAACCGACCAACAATCCGGTCAGCAGCAACATGCAATTCAACGAGATGAAGGGAGTTTTCCATGCCATGGCGGGTGCAACAATCCTGTAGGGCCTTTGACGTATTCAACTTGCCAAGCATTTGACATGCGTCCCCGATTGTAGCGTGATCAATGACAATCGTGATCTCCCCTTCGATGGTGCAAGCTCACGTCGATCGGATCCCCCAAAGTTACAGCGGTCCATCTCTGATCGCACAGCAAACTCTAAGGCATTACGACCTGAGGCACAGAAGCGAACAGAGTGGGAGAATTCCGACCAACCGGCACCCTCAGGCTTTTGACAGCTCCGATTCACTTTTCAAAACCCGATCGCCGTCGTCTTGCTTGATTAGATACGCAGGGTTGTCTTCGTCGGCATTTCGAGTGACTTCGTTGCCTTTGATCGTACGTGTGACTTTTTCTTGATGGGACTCGATGATTTGCCCGGTGGCTGTGTTCCCGGCGTGATTCCACTGGACATATTGGTTCACGCGAAATTTTTGAGCCATTTCCCACTCCTGTGATCTGTATGTTTGTCAGTCTTGCGAGTGCGATCCCGTTACGCAAAGATTGCGCCAACAGAGAATTGCGTTTCCAATTCGGCTTGCGATTGGTGGCAGCGAGTGGCGGGTGCAAGACCAGATACCGGTCATCAGCACAACATTGGCACGAGAGTTGAATTTCAAAACGTCCACGGCTGACACAGACTTTTCACTTTTGGATCCTGACCGATGTTACACCAACCGCCTGACACAACGATCGATCTGGATGAGTTCGATGTCCTCTCATTGGCAATCGCCGGACGATCAGACGTCGGAAAGAAACGCAGCGAAAACCAGGACCATTATTTGATTGCGGACCTCCGTCGACAATTGACAATTCGTGATACAGATGTCGATCACAGCGACTGCGGCAACGAGTTATTTGGGTGCCAAGAAGGCCACCTCTTGGTTGTTGCTGACGGCATGGGCGGGCATGCCGATGGAGAAAAAGCAAGCCGCATCGCCGTCGAAGCATCGGCACGCTATGTCCTCGACATGATGCACTGGTTTCTCAAGTTGACCGTGTCGGAAGAAGACGACTTCGTTGACGAACTGTCGCAATGTCTGATCGCGATTCAAGAAAAGCTCTGGTCTGAATCAACCGATGGCATCCGCACCATGGGCACTACCGTAACGATGGCTTACATCTTGCCGCCGAAGATGTATGTGGTGCACGCGGGCGATAGTCGATGCTATTTGATTCGCGACAAAGAAATTCAGCAGCTCACCACCGACCACACCATCGCACAGCAAATGATTACGGACGGCGGTTTCGAAAAAGACGATCCGTCATTGAGACACTGGCGACACGTCCTTTGGAATTGTGTCGGCGCGAGCGACAAACTCGTTCGCCCTGAAGCGATTCGTACGGAACTGAAAGCGGGCGATCGAGTTCTGCTTTGCAGTGACGGGCTGTCAGGCGTCTTGAACGACGAAACGATCTTGGAAACCGTGCTCGAAGCGGGAAGCTGCGAACAGGCCAGCGAAATGCTGATCAACCGAGCAAACGAAGCCGGGGGGCCAGACAACATCACCGCAGTGATCAGCGAAGTTGGTAGCCACGAATCAGACCCCTGCGAAAAATGATTTCACTTCGGTAACAATCGCGGCACGTTTCCTGCATCGTGCCCCTTGCATCGTCAAAGCACCGAATTTGATACGCGATGGAGGAAACTTGGATGGCTACCGCAACCGATTTGAAATCAGAATGCATCGAAAACTGCCACAAATGCTTGACCACACTCGGTGACATGTTCACGTCAATGTGCCTGGACCAAGGCGGAGAACATGTCAGCAAACAACACACCAAGCTGATGCTCGATTGCATCGCGTCCTGTGAAGCATGCGTCAGCTTCATGAGCCGCAATAGCTCGTTCCATTCGCATTACTGCGACGCGTGCGCAGAGATCTGTGCCGCGTGCGCGGACAGTTGTGAACAAATTGGCGGCATGGATGAGTGTGTCCGCTGTTGTCGCGAGTGCTACAAGACCTGCTCGGCAATGTCCGCCTAGACGTATCCATAGGCATCGAAGTAGTCACGCCACTGCTCGCGAATCAACGTTTCATCGTGATCGCTGAGCTGGTGGCGATTAACTTTATAGGAGCGGTGTTCGCTCTCCGCCCATTTCTCGATCGTCGGCCGGACCGATTCAAAGTCACTGAGCCGTAGTCGCTGATAGATTGAGTGCAGCGACTCGACCGGATCTGCGATCAGATCTTCGTACTTCAGTTCAACGATCCGGCTAGGATCGATCTTCGACCGATCTCGCAAAAACGCAGCGTACATCCGCCGAAAGCAGTCGATGACGTATTGCTTTTCTGGCGTCGTCGTCTCGGCGTCTTCGACCGGCTTGTAAGGCCTCGGAACTTGTAAGCCCTGAACGTCTGCCAAGCTATGCCAAAGCCGACATGTCGACGGGAACAACGACCTGGGGTCACGAGTGACGTGGATAAAACGTGCATCCGGAAACGCCTTCGCCAGTTCGGCGATCCGTCCGGTATGTGTCGGACTTTTGATGACTAACGGCCGTCCGGTGACACTGCTGACCCCGAGCAAGAACCGACGCAGTCCGGCAAGCCAGCGATCACGATCGGTTCGTGAGACGCCTTCAAAATCCAGATACTCCAGATCGCGTGGAACTTGTCGCGGAAACGCGATGTGACGATAGGGCGAAGGCAGCCCCAAATTCATCAGCGCGAATTCGTCTTCCTGAGGGCGGTCCCAACCGGTCGCCATATTGTCCATCGGGCGTTTTCCCGGCAGCAACCAGCGGAAGAATTTCTGAAACACCCACTCCGAAATCAGGAAGTGATGTGGCGCGAAACACTGGAACGTCGATGGACTGCTGTAACGTTCGTCCAGAACCATCAACTCGTGCAGCAGGGTCGTACCGCTTCGCCAATGTCCGATGATGAAAACAGGTGGTCCATGAAGTTCCGCTGTTGCCAAACGCCTGCCACAGAGGACCTGTTGCAAGCCGGCTAACAAGGTGTTGAACGGAACCGCCAGCGAAACACCCAAAACGTGGCTGATCCGACTGGGATGGATCTGTCCTGATCCCTCGCGAAGCAGCCCCAGCCAAGTCAACGGCCGCATCCCGTGCCAAAAGCGAGGGGCGTAAAACGGGTACCGATGAAAGTCGGCCGGGCGATCCGCCTTGCGAGACGCGGGCGGCAGGGGCTCTGAATTTGTCAACGACTGACGTGGGATAGAAAGAGCGAATCAAAAGGGCACGAAGCCAAAACATGAATTCTCAGACATTTCGCTCGCCAAAGGGGAACCAAAACCGGTCGCGCGCTGTACGAATGCCTATTCGAAATCTGGAGATTAATCTAACAGGCGAAGCCTGGTTGCGAAAGCGTTTCCTGGGAATCTCTGACGGACTGTTAGCCCCCCGCATGTTGCTGAAAGGGATTGCAACTCTGGCGATCTTTCCGCCGGTCGCGGAACAAGACCTCGCCCCCTACAATTCCCCGCAGAACGATTTTTTCCGTCTGTATCGACCCGACCATGAGCAAACCTAACGAGCTTTCGATCGCCGATCTCCAGCGGCACATCCACCAGATGTACTACGAAAAGGACGTCGCCCGTGGGGTGGAGGGCACGTTCATGTGGCTGATGGAAGAAGTCGGCGAGCTCTCATCGGCCCTCCGTGGCAACGATCGAGAAAACCTTGCCGAAGAATTTGCCGATGTGATCGCTTGGTTGGCGACGATTGCCAATGTTGCCGACATCGATCTGAATGCTGCACTGGTCGCAAAATACGGTAGCGGTTGTCCGGGTTGTGCCAAATTGGTTTGCGAGTGCCCTGATTCGGAGAAACCATGACGTACCGCTCGCCATGCTCCACGATCGTATGCGTCGTATTTGCTTTTGTCTCCGCGATCGCATTCGGCACTAAACAGTTGCCTGCCGCGGATAGCGATTCCCCCGCTACCGATTCCGCATCGTCCGAGATTGTGTCCACACGGTCGCCGCTCGAATTCGGCATCAACGGACACTATCGACTCGGTCACATGACAACGGTCCGAGTCACCGGCTCGGCAGCCGAGACGGCGTTGAGTGAATCCTCAAACGATCTTGTTCTCGAAACGCTGGATGGTGACGGCGTGCGTGTCCGCTACCACAGCCACGGATTGCCCAAGCATTCAGGAACTGCCGCACCGACACGAAACGCTTTAGAAGTCGGCCTGATCATTGCCGGATCCGAGGCGGCTCCGGTCGAAGTGCGCCGTACGGTTGATGGCCAATTCGACTCCATTGCGAAAGGGCGTCTACCGGAAGCTGGAAACCCGGCCCGCGGCCCTGCGTTCATTCCGCCTGACACCCCTTGGGTTGTCGCCATCGGTGACGCTTTCGGGATCGACGAGCTGGGCACATCCAACGTGCTCACTGATAAGCTCGCTCGCATCGCTGTTTCGAAAATCCAGTCTGCCGAGACGTTGCCTCATCATCAACTCGGCTACGACGGCGTTAACTTGGTCATCATCAACCGAGCTGGTTTGGATGTCATCGAAGCGATGGACGACCGCCAAGCCGACGCACTTGTCGGTTGGATCCGCAACGGCGGTCATTGTTTGATTTCGATGGGCGAAGCGTCCGAACGTCTTGCCGCAGCCGCCCCATGGCTGCTCGAACTGCTTCCGTTCGAGTCAGTCGAACTGAACCGTTACGATCCCGCCGCCTTAGAGACCTTCACGACCAGTCAAACCCCACTGGATGTCTTTCAGGGGATCAAGCTTCCTCGTCGTTTAGGAAAACCCATCTTGCTTGGTCGTACAACACGCCGTGTTTCGGCGGTGTTGATTGCCGAGTATGTCAACGGCTTAGGAAAACTAACCGTTGTCGCAGCCGACCTTGATCAGCCAATGTTTGCCGAATGGCCGGAGCGTTTGAGCTTGGTCACACAATCGCTTGGCGAACTGCTGGCCGAAGAAAACAGCCTGAACGCGGCCGGCGATGGGGCAACGACGTTTAACGACTTGGCTGGCCAAATGCGTGGCGTCTTGGACCAGTTCCAAATCAAAAAGCAGTTCGACTTTTCCGTGATCTCGCTGATCGTGCTGATCCTGATCGCAGCGATCGGGCCACTCGATTTTTTGCTGATCAACCGCGTTTTAGGAAAGCCACTTCTGGGCTGGGTGAGCTTCCCAATCTTTGCGATCGCTCTCTCTGCTTTCCTTGTGACCCAAGCAAGACCGCGAACAGAGCTGTCTCTTGACAACAGTGACTTGCCTGAAGGTGGGAATTCGGCGATGCACTTGGTCCGCACCAATCAATTTCAAATCACTGACCTGGATTTGGTTGATGGCGTCGGGCGCGCATTCCGTTGGTCAGCGATTTACGCACACGACCCAATTCAAGCAGATGTTTTGGTCAAACCGTCCGATGCATTGGCCAGCATGGTTGCCCCAAACGCAAGCAACGCAGGCTACTCGGTAAGCTATCCCTTTGGGTATCCCGGTCGAGTTTTTGGTGGAATCCAGCTAGCCGGCGAAAGCGATCGCTTGCTGCCGTATGACATTACGGCGAACGGTTCTCAATCGCAGAACGCTGGCGAGTTCACCGGATCAACGTCTACGATTTCAAACCTGACAATCGCCCCGCGAAGCAGCAAATCGATCGCGACTCAAAAGTACTTTGCTGCCGATCCCAGCAAAGGGCAAGAAATCATTCGCCGTCCGGGCAGTGACCTTCTGCGAGGCGATTTTGTAAACCCGCTGCCGGTGGACCTGCTCGACGCCATCCTGATTTATCAAAACACGGCGTATCTGCTGCCGACACGTGTCCAGGCCAACGCGACACTGGCATCCATCGAAAACGTCCGTCAACGCAACTTCCGCTGGCGATTGACTCGCAAAGTGTCAAGCGAAGGCAGTGGTACTGAATCGACGCCTTGGC
The DNA here is from genome assembly GCF_002251265.1 of Rhodopirellula sp. MGV. Taxonomy (NCBI): domain Bacteria; kingdom Pseudomonadati; phylum Planctomycetota; class Planctomycetia; order Pirellulales; family Pirellulaceae; genus Rhodopirellula; species Rhodopirellula sp. MGV. The sequence goes on from NZ_NPDI01000063.1 coordinate 21,140, forward strand.
TGGCGAACGATTTCAGTGACATCTCGCGCGTTGCCGACATGCTGCTGTTCCACGATGCCGCCGGCGGCAAACTTTACACCGGGCTGCGTCATGACATCCTCGATGAACTCGATCTGTCGGAAGTGCTTTCGGAGAACCGCTGCATTCTGATCGGTCGGACAGAAGAACCATTGGTTCAAATGCAGATGGCCGATCAATCGAGCGGAGCTGAATCTGAACCATACTCCGTTTCAACCGAAAAAAGCTTGTCGATGGTTCGTGTCGTCCTGCCTGTTCGTTCGACGCTGTTGACCCCCTGAGATTGCCCTGAGTTAGAACCCGTGATCAAGACAGTCGATTTAACGAAAAAATACGGCGACGCTTCGCAATCAAAAGCATCGACCTGGATCTCGAACCAGGCGACTTGTTCGGATTCATCGGCCCCAATGGTGCCGGAAAAACGACCACCATGCGGATCATCGCGACGCTTTTGGAACCAACACATGGCGAAGCGTACGTGTGCGACCATTCCGTACACACCGCTCCCAAAGAGATCCGACGTTTGGTCGGCTACATGCCTGACTTTTTTGGCGTCTATGACGACATGACCGTCGTCGAATACTTGGAATTTTTCGCCGCCGCCTATCGGATCAAAGGGCAACAGCGAAAGAATCGTGTCGACGAAATGTTGGACATCGTCGATCTGGATTTCAAACGCGATGCCTTTGCAAACACGCTGTCTCGCGGGCAAACCCAACGACTCGGCTTGGCCCGGACCCTGCTCCATGATCCGCAAGTCCTGCTGCTGGACGAACCGCTAAGCGGCTTGGACCCGCGTGCACGAATCGAAATGCGCAACTTGCTTCGTAAGCTCGGCGAGATGGGCAAAACGATCATCGTCAGCAGCCACATTCTGCCGGAACTGGCTGACGTCTGTAACAAAGTCGGCATTATCGACCGAGGCGAATTGAAACAGAACGCGAAGGTTACTGAAGTCATTCGCATGGTTCGCGAACACACCGTACTGGTCGTCACGCCACACCGCCCCGATGACATGCAACGGGTGATTGATCTGCTCGCCGGACACGACAAAGTCCAAGATTGCGAACGTGGCGACGCAAGCGTTCGCGTGGTCCTGAAATCAGATGTCGAAGACTACAGCGATCTGCCAAAACTGCTGATCGATAATGACATCTTGCTACGAGGATTCAACGAAGAAGAATTGGATCTTGAATCTGCGTTCATGGCGTTGACCAAAGGAACCAGCACGCGAATGTAATCACGATCACTGCTATATTTGGAATCTCACTTCGAGTTCTCGTTCGCAATTCATCGATCGAAACCAGCAATTCCGGATAGGCAATGTCAGATCAGTGGTACATCAAAACCAAGACCGGAAAACGCGGTCCGTACTCGATCGCCCAACTCCAACGCTATGTCGATGCGGGGGCCATTCGCCCCAACGCAGGAATCGGTGACGGCAAAAACGAATGGGTCGCCGCGGCAACGATTCCAGGGCTTCTCTTCCCCGAAGAAACACTTCAACAATTCCGCGCGTCTCGTTCCGCCGCATCAGCATCAACTTCTGGCGAGACATCACGGTCGACCACCAGATCACCCGACGTCGATTCTCAAGCGGCCAAAGAACTCGCCCAAAAAGCAGAACAGCTCCGTCAACAAGAAGACGACTTAGGGCAACGTCAAGCCGAACTTGAAAACCGACTGCAAGCCGTCCAAGAATCCGAGCAAGCGTCGCAAGTTCACGAACAGAACTTGCATCAATTCGAGATCAACTTGCAGTCTCGCAACGATTCACTGGATGCTCGAGAACAGGAACTGCTCAGTCGCCAAACGCAACTTGAGCAACTCACCGAACAGCTGAAACAGCGAGAACAGCAAATTGAATCGCTGAGTGTTCAACACCAAGACGCTCAACAAGCATTCGACGCACGCGAAAGCCAACTTCAACTGACCGAGCAAGAACTGAAATCCCAGCTTGAATCGCTCGATCAACGTGAGCAAGACTTGCACGCTCGGAAAACCGAGCTGCACGAAACTGCAGAACGTCTAAAGCAACAAGACCAGGAATATCAAGCCCGTCAGGCCGAACAACAATCCGAGCTGCAATCAGAGAATGATCAACTAAAAGATCGGATCAACAGCCTCGAACGAGAACTTGAGACGGCACTGGCAACCGCACCCATTGATGAAGCATCATCCGAAGAACGTGATCACGAAGCGGAAAGCGACAACGAACTGCCCAGCATCGCCGCCGAACAAGTGGCCCCCGATGACCTGTCGGTCGAAAAGAAAAAGCTGCTCTCGGAATTTGCCGCCCGTCAAGATTCACTGTCGCGGCGCGAGGCCGATCTGATTCGTCGCGAAGACGAATTGCTGAAACGCGAACTGGAACTCGCCGAACCTCCTGCCTCGCCGTCCAGATTTGTCGCCTCGACTCGCAAAAGCCTGCCGGTTAGTACAAAGTCTCGCCAAGTCACTGCCGCGAAACCTTATACGCCGAGCCTTTCAGAAACGGTAAGCTCGCCAACCGTCACACCGGAGCCAGAGAGCATCGCCCAAGAGACCTTTACCGACGACGTCTTGTCAGTTGGCAATCCAGTGTCCGAACCGCCAAACGTTGACACCGTTGCCCAAGATTGGAGCGAGTACCTCTCGCCATCAACCGACGAGCCCGAGGTTTCTGACCAAGCATCGACGATCGAACCAGAAGATAGTCCATCCGAGGACGCAGACCCTTCCAACGACGAAACGCCGGCGTTGCAGGATGGGAATCTGGAAGTCAACAGCTGGGAAGACATCTTCGGCGATGGGAGACGCGAAGACGCGCTCGATGATCCCGTGGAGGCCGAGATCGGCGACGACGCGTTTGAACTAGAGGAGGACCAACAAAGCGAGGAGATCGAGGACGCGTCACGTTCGGGTGTGCTGTATGACCACGATAAAATCGTCGCCTTTCGAAAACAACTGTTTGAAGAGAAATTTGGTCCGTGCATTCGATATGACAGGGACATCGATCCACACATGCCGATCGATGTGCTTATCCATGGACCGCACCAGTCACGTGACTACACGACGCTGGTCACGAGCGGGATGAGCGACCATCCGATCGAAATGCCAAACGGTCAAAAAACGGTTTGTGCCGAACTCGTGTTCTATGCCGCCCACGTTGACGAAACGGCAATTCAGATTTTGCGAGCGGCAGCTAAAGTACCCTACCAACGCAACCAACCATTATCGATTGGGGCGACCGCGACGCTGAATCACCTCAAGGACGTGATGTCAGGCAGCCAACAAAAAGACGCTGTCTATCTTTTGCCCACTGTCCAATCGGACTCAAAACCGATTGCGGTGAAAGAACAACTCGGCCATTCGATCCAATTGTTTTGGCTAGTTACCATCACGGAAGCGGAACGAAAGCTGATCGAAACCAGCGGGATCCACAAGTTTCTTTCCCTACTGCAAAAGAACAAACACGCCGTCTACTTTGACCTGATGCGAGATTGCTACGTCAAACGCAAGGGCTGGTTCCGCCGCTAGGTTTCGCCCCTTGAGTCAGTCGCGATCTGCGGAGTCAATCGCGATCTGCAACTTTGCCATCAACCACATTTCCGGCTTTTTCACCTGCCATCGCAGGATCGCCCCGTTGAGCGTGAGTCAGTTTGGTGAACACATACAACGCGGCGAACGCCACGCCGAAGGCAAGCACGGCATAGTACAGCGGCTGAATATATCGATCCGAAACGTGCCCAAGTGCTTTGCCACCTGATTCCATGGTCCGGCCGATCAGCCCCGCTTTGGTCACAACGATCGGATTACCATCGGCATCGAATACGATCTCGTCGCCACCTAAAATGCGGTCCGACTCGGCCAGGACGATCGTCGTGGTTGCGGCGGTAAAGAGTGTCTTTCCAGGGTTAGCAGCGGCAAAGCGTCCGAGAAAGCCAACCATTTTCTCGGCATCTTGATGAAGCAACCGCATCACACCTGCGCGCTGCGTGGCGGGAAGCGCTGCCAGATCATCGGCGTGTCTTGCGACCGCGATCGCCTGGTCCGTACTCAGTTCACCAGCCAGTTTTGCGCCATCATCGCCTAATGATCGAGCGAGAAAACCGCCGACACCGGGATGCCGCAATTCGCTTTGCAAAACTTTGGATCCGTTCTTGGCAACTGCTTCGGCGAGTTCTCGACCGCTCGCGCCAGCCGACAATCGCGCGAGTGCGGTTTTGACCTGTGCCTCCGGCAATTCATCGAGCGCCGATAGCAGCGGCCGGATTTCTGGAGCGTTATCGAGAGCTTTCAGTGCGTCGGGTCCATGCTTACTGACGAACAACGCGACCTGTTCGGTGGTTTCCTCGCCGCCTTCACGCAAAGCGGTTGTCGCGACCCGCTCAGCCAGCTCCCGGCCGCCGCTACGAGCGAGAAACTCCGTGGCTTCTTCGGCGCCTTCTTTGCCAAAGTATCGCAGCACTGCGCGTGCGACCGCGGCACCGCTAAGCATGCTTGGCGAATATGAAAAGTTTGGCCAGTAATTCGCGTGAGCCGAGTTAGAAATCGTGACTCCGATGGACAAAACCATTGCCAGCGACACGCTACGCCACAAGAGAAGCATTCGATCAGTCTCCAAAGATTGGATTCGTCAGGACAATGGCCTCGAAAAACCGATCACGGTAGGCCCACTGCAATTGTTCACAAACGCTGGGGAGCGCTGTCGCCAAGCCTTCGCGTGACCGAGACGAACCGCCGGTCCGATCGGCATGCTCGCCGTTGATTAACGCCCCTTCCAGTTCGTTCAAGTAGTTGTGCATTTGCGCAGTCAACTTTGCTTCGAACTTCTCCGTCATCCACCAATCAATAATCAACCCGACGGCCAAGCCAACGCCAAAACCGACGGCGGTTCCCACCGGTCCGCCAAGCGAACCGCTACCCGCGCCTGTTGCCGTTGCCCCGACGGTCGCACTCGCACCTGCCGCGGTGCCGATCGCGATTGACGGTGCGAAGCGTGCCAACAGCCCCGCGACAAGCGACTGCGCGGCGAACGCGCCGACTTCGCCGACGACGAATGCTCCGATCATCAATTCCACACTCGCAGTGCCTTGGTGGGCCGCATATTGGCTGAGCGGCCCCGACAGATCACCGAAAAAATTGTCGCCAAGATCGAGCTCGGTATCTGGGACGTCCGCCGTACTCAGCGACGCTTGGATCTGCGACAACAACGAATTCTGATTGGCGATGATTTCGCTGCGGAATTGCATCAACGGGTTCGAGACATCTTCGACCAACTGATCAGCCGAAAACAAATGCTGTTCGAACTTCTGTTGCACATAGGTTTCGACACGGCCGTCGCTTCGCCACCAATCGGCAGGCATGCGTTTGATGATGCCGAAACGCGTGCTGATACTGGTCATGTCTTTCACAAAACCGTCGACGCCGCGGTGGTAATCCTGCAGCACCGCGTGAACGCGTTGGACACAACGATCGGCCGCATCACGGTTATCGTCGCCGATTTCGGCAAGCAACGGTGTGACGCTTGATTCATAGAACTTTGCCCTCTGCAACCGCTGAGCCGACTCAGCAATTCGGGCCTCGTCTTCTACGGTGAGCTCACCCTGGGTCGCTTCGGTACGTTCGACGCGTCGATGCGCATCCCAAGCGGTCACGCCAAACGTCAGCAGCGCGATCAGGACCGCGCCGGCCATTGGGAATCGAAGTTTGCTGCGGCTGGATGGATTGGGCACCGGACCGCTCACCAGTTCAATGCGGTTGGGTTGTAACGACGTCCCACTATTTTAGCGGAAGACTGTCCCAGGCAACCGCGACTTCGGCGGCGGCGGTCATCACGACGCCCAGAACTTCCACTTAAAGCGTTTCTTTGGCGGCGTTGGCTTGGCAGTCGCACCTAAAACGCCCCACTGCTTGGTATCGCCATCGGAAATCTCTGCGACGCGCAACAAGGATGCTTCGCGTAATTTCAAGATTAATCGCGTGTTGCAATCGGTCTGGATGACTTGGACACGTTCTTGGAACTGTGCCATCGCAGACATGATGGCCGAAAGCGCCTGACGCGCGGTCGTTTGTGAACCGAAGTCTTCGATCAAGAAAACGAACTCATTCTTCGGTCGACCGACAACATCGGCAAAACGCCAGCGATCGCCTTCTTGATCCCAGCCGTGATACTCACCGCTCATTACACCGCCCTCATTGTCGCCGAAGTTGCGGCCCCAGACCAAATCTGGTTAACAGCTTACACCAAGTGAACGGAAGAACTCAAAGTGAATCCGGCAAGTCGGCCGGTCAATTTGGCAATCGGCGTGATTCGGCCACCTGGCCGTTTTCGGCGACGTTGCTGGCGACTTCCAGCCATCCATAGAGGCACTCGTCGAGCCAGGATCCGCCGAGCCGATCGACAAACCCGGCGTGCCCCCCGGTCGGTGTCACCAAAAGCTGCGTCGTCGACGGCAGAGCCAATTCCGCAAAACAACCGACCGGCACAATCGGGTCATCTTCCGACGCAATCAACAACGTTGGCCAGCGGTTCTGCGACAGCACGCCGATTGAGCTGCACCGCAGGTAGTAATCGTCAGCGTTTTCAAATCCGCTCAGCGGCGCTGTCAGCCGGTCGTCTAATTCGTAAAGCGTTCGCGGCAGACGGCCGGCAATCGCTTTTTGAAAGTCGCTGCGATTGCGTACCTGATCCGGCAACCCGCGCAGTAACGCTCGAATGAAATAGCGGTTGTAGATCCGCCGTCCGGGACGCAGCATGTTCTTGCAACAGCGTGCGAGATCGATCGGCGGACAGACGGCGGCGACTTTCGCAATCCGGTCGGCCCACTCAGGAGTCGTCTTGTCGTCGGATGGCAGATGCCCCAGCATCCGCAGCAACTGGTTTCCGCCCAGTGAAACGCCGATCCCGTGCAACAGCGCAGACGGGTGACGTTCGGCGACAAATTCGAATGCCGCCTGAACGTCCTCGCTGCGACCGGCATGGCTGATCCCTCGGGCGAGATCGCGGGCATCACCGCACCCCCGACCATCCACCCGGTACACCGTCCATCCGGCTTGGTAGAATCGACTCGTCCAACGAATCATGTAGGGCGACTGATGACAGCCGCTCAGCCCATGAAACAACAGCAGCGCTTTACCATCGCCGTTTCCCGACTGATGCAACACGATCCGATCGCCGTCGGAAAGCGGCAGCTCATGCTTCGTCGAACTCGGCGCAGCGATCGCTGGTCTCCTCAACGAGGCGACCGTCTGTAACGCGCCTCCCCGGTACCATCGGCTGGGAAAAAACGGCGGCGGGTCAAAGTAAGCCATCATTTCCCCCCTGTTTCTGAACCAACCGGCTGTCGATACTGGGCCCATCGATCCTCAAGAATCTTCATTCTCATTATGCAAACGATCCGAAGTTTTATCTCCATCCCCATCACTCCCGGCATTACTTCCGCGGCGACGAAGATCATCAAGGCGCTAAAGCCGGTCGACAGTGGAATCAAATGGGTGCCGCTCGACAACCTGCACCTCACACTGAAATTTCTGGGCGAAGTCGACAACGTCGAAGTGTTCGATGTCTGCACCGCGATTCGCAGCGTCACCAGCCACATCGAACCGTTCGAGTTGCACTTCACCGGGACCGGCGGATTTCCCAACCTCGACAAACCACGAGTGCTTTACGCGGGCATCGAAGACCCTAGCGGGTTGTTGGTCAAAATGGTTGGCGAACTGGAACTGAAACTCGCTGATCTAGGGTTCAAACCCGAGCCACGTGACTACCGCCCCCACCTGACACTTGGCCGAGCTCGCAGCAAAGGCGGTCTAGTCAGCGAGGAGTTGTCCGAAGCAATGCAGCAGTACAGCGACACCCACCTGGGCGACATGGTCGTTGATGAGGTCAACCTGATGGCTAGCTTTTTGGACAAGCAAGGCCCTACCTATCAAGTCATGGACACAATCGACCTCGCCTAGCCCCCCACGCGAGACAACGTTGTAGGGGCAGAATCGCTGTACGGGAAGAATCGTTGCAGGGACAGAATATTTGCGGGCGTGTTTAGATAAATGCGTACCGCTCGCGCATCAGTGTTGCGTCGCTTTTCGACTGAAATGCCGCACCACACCCAATGCGTTCTAACATGTCTGATTTTCCAGCTGATCGCCTGATCTCGCTCAACCGGCAAGCGATCGAAGTGATCCAGCTTGGGATTGAGCTCGATCCGGGGCTTGGCGAGAACCCGATCGACGCCCTTCGGGAGATCAACTCGCGGCTCGAGATCTTTTCCGGCCGCGATACCCTGCCGGAAACTCTGCTCCGTGAGGTTGAGCTCCCGGAAGGCTATCGGCCATTCGCCGAAGCATTGCTGGCCACACGCAACCCGGCCGCCGTGTTCGAAGCGATGGCCATTCGGCCGCGGGCGAATGCTTCTGCCACATTGCCGATTCGCACCATCGCGATTGAACCGGCGCTCATGCTAGTCCTGGGGTTCGTGGTCGTCATGATCCTTTGCAGTTGGTCGGCCCCAGCCCTGATGGCCGAATACGCAATGGAAGAGGCCGAGCCTCCTATGCTGACCAAGCTGCTGGCCAAAGCAGGCGCGGCGATGCCATTCATCGCAACGTTTTTCGTTGTAGCACTGACCGCGGCGTGGCTGATCTGGCGAAAGGCCGTGCCACAGCTGGCCGCGACATTGCCCGGTGCGGAACAACATCAACAGCTGCTCATCCGCCAGGTCGATACCCAGATGACATTGGCGTTGATCGATTCTGGTGTCGATCAAGAACTCGCGAGTCAGCTGACCGAAACCAAACGCGAAAACGCTGGCCTGACAAACGATTCGGTTAACAAATTCGAAAGCGTGACCCACATGGCCAAGCTTTACGGATTCCTGGCACAGTACACACGCGAAGCCACACTGCCGCGTTTCCCAAAACTCCTTGGGATGACACTCTCTGCTTTGATCGTGCTTGGCGTCAGTTTGCTGCTGTTTATCCCCTGGACACAATCGTTCTACTCGTTGACCGACGTCCCGCTCGAGATTTTGCAGCTCTCGGCCCCAACAAAAGAGTTGTCGGAGGTTTCCCGATGAGTTCGTCCGTTCACGGAGAATCGCCAACAGCCACTTCATCGCTGCTCGGTCGAATCACAGAAATTATCAACAGTGACCCGGCGTGGGCACAGCGGCTGGATCAAATCGCATCCACGATCCCCGACCAGTCGATCCGACGGCGTTTGAAATCATTGTCTGCAGCACTCGACCGACAGTGTTCGCCAGCCGAACTGGTCCAACGTTTTCCGAACCTGTATTGGCTGTTGACGCTTCGTTCCAAATCAGCCTCAGCCGACGCGACCACGCTGATCCTGGAACAGACGGCCTACCAATCCACGACAACGCATCGTCGGATGCAGCACCTCGCTTACCCGATCGCGGTTGCGACGTTTGCAATGTTGATCGGGATTGCAGTTCTGTACTTCATTGTGCCGAACTTTGAAGACATGTTTCTAGAGTTCGACTTGCAACTCCCGCCAATTACTCGTTTCGTGATTTCCGTTTCCGGCTTTGTTTCGGCGCACCCAGCGTACGCCATTGGACTTGGGATTCTGGTCGTGATCTCAAGCGTCGCCGCCATCGCGGGCCTGAAACATGGACTCACACAGTCTCAACTGGTTTCATTTTCAAATTGGAATGACATTCCTGATCGACACGAACTGGCTCGACTTGCAATTCAGCTTGCCGAACTGTTTGACGAAGGGGTGCCGTTTGAAGAAGCGATTCGTATTGTCAGCGACTGCGTTGCACATCCGGGGCTTCGACATAGCCTTCGCGCAATTGCGTATCAGGCAGCGAGTGTTCCTCCGTCCCAATTGAAACTCACCTCCCGTCAATTCGAAGGGCTACCACCCAACTTCGCCTTGGCGATCGAGATGGGTGGCGGTTTAGAACTGGCGAATCGTGACACGACATTGTTGCGAACACTTTCTGACAACTACCAAGAACTTGCCGTGACGCAGTCCAGCCTGCTGACACTGGCGTTCGGCGTACTAACGATCGTCGGTATTGCATTCTTTGTCGGCTTCACCGTCATCGCGATGTTTCTGCCTTTGGTGTCCCTTATCAGTGCGTTGTCCTGAGGTTGAAGTCGAAATGAAAGGGAAACGACGCTTGCTGCCGAGCGGTCTCATCGACGATCCGGTCGCCACTAAACAACGATCACTTTTGCGGTTGCTGTGGGTTGCGTACAACCGCGCTGTACCGCCCGCAACGCTGATCGAAAACATGGCGTTGGAACATCCGGGGCACTACGAAAACAAACTCAAACGCTTGTCGATGTGGCTAAAAGCGGACAGCCCGCTGGGCTCAGCGCTTTCCCATACGCCTGGTGTCATAAGCGAAGACGACACATTGCTGATCCGATGTGGCGCCGACGTCGCTTCGAATGAACAAGCGTTGAAATTCTTGATCGACCACGATCACCATCCACTCGTCGAACGTAGTCGTCCACGAATCATTCATTCGATCGGCTACGCAATCTTGATGCTGTTCATTGCGATGATGATCCTGTTGTTTTTGGGAACATTCATCCTGCCGACGTTACGGCAAATCGTTGAAGAACTTGAAATCAGACCTCCCGCCGCGTTGATGTGGTTGGACTGGCTGATCAATGGTCTTTCAGGCATTTGGCAACTCGCCATTTTTCTGACAATGGGATTTGTTTTCTCGCTTCTCTTCGAAGACGTCCGGCAATTTCTGAAAAGTCGTCCAATCGTTCGTCGTCTGTTTCATTACTCCGCCGACGAACACGCGGCATTGCTAAAACTGTTTGCCTTTCCGATTGGTTTTCAACTGTCGCTCGCCAAAACAATGACATCGGCGGCACAACATCATCCGAACCGCACGATCCGCGCAAAACTGCTCCGCGTGCGCAACCAGTCATCGGACGACGCAGAACTCTGGCATTCGCTCGCGCGACACCGCCTGATCGCCCCGTCCGAAGCACAACATCTGTCACAAATCAGCGACTCTGGCGTGCTTTCTTGGACGCTCATTCAGTTGGCAAATCAAAAGAAAACACGGACGGCGTTTCGGCGTGATCGAATCATCGGCGTGCTGCAGTACCTGCCAGTCTTTTTTGTTGCCGTACCCGTCATCGTCAGTGTCTTGGCGATCTTTATGTCACTCACTTCAATGGTGACTCTCTAATGAAATCACCAACCAACCCAAACAAGCAACGGCGCGATGGCTTCACCGTTTTAGAAGCTCTCGTCGCGATGGGGCTGGCTGTCGCAACGCTCGGCGTGTTTGCACCGATGGCGCTGCGTTCGGCAAGAACTTGGAAAGAAACCACTCAGTACCAGCTCGCCACCGACGAACTGTCCGCCATGCTCGATCGATTGATCGTGCTGGATGACGATCAACGCTCCGAGGCATTGGAATCACTAACTGTTCGAAGTGAATTATCAAGCAGGCTTCCCGGCGCAACCCTCCAGGGCAAAGTGATCGTCGTCGATGACGAACGACGATTGGAACTGAAACTCAACTGGCAGCGAATCGGAAATCCGCCGCCCGTCAAATTAGTTGGCTGGATCACAGCTAACCCGTCCCCCGAAACGCCGGAGGAATCATGATGCGACACAAACGGCGGCGACAAGGCGGGTTCACACTTCGTGAATTGATGATTGCGGTCTCGCTCTGTTCGGTGATCACGACGATCACCGTCGGAACAGTCCACCAAGCATTTCGTTGGTCGAGCACCAATCACCGGCGTCTCACTGACGACCAAACGTATTTCAACTTGGCATCGCAACTGCGTCGTCACATTCACGAATGCGACCGGGTGATCTCCACCGACGAATCGAACGACACCACGAGTTTGCGACTGCATCTGGTCGATGGCAGTACGGTCGAGTACGCCGTTGATGAACAAACCATCAAGTTCGCACAACTGCGTGACGAACAGGTTGTGGCAAGTGAACAGTTCCGCTGGCGGATCCCACGTCACTCTCATTTCGATTGGGACATCACGAACAACGAAGTCGGTCTGGACATCACGACCGTGACACCCTTTGCCGTCTCTCAAACGCCGGTTTGGCGATCGTTCCGTGCGACATGCGGAATTCGAGTTCGCTACCTCAACCAGGAGCTGGACTCATGAATCAAAACAACAGCGAAAATCGATCCCGTCGTGGGACGATTACCGTGATGGTCTTGGCGTGCATGGCAGTGGTCACATCACTGTGTATGAGCATGCTGATGTCGGCCAATCGCTCACGCCATGAAACGAAGCTTCGACACCAGATGTTGCAAACCGAACGTTTTCTTGATGCCGCAGTCGCACGCGCCGCCCGGAAATCGCGGAATGACTCCGAATACCGTTCCGAAACCTGGACAACAGAACTCGAATTTTTTGGCCGCAAGTTACCAGCCACTGTGCAGATCGAGATTGACGAATCAATGACGATCAATGTGTCCGCAACGCTGGGCATATTCCCGAACATCACCACACAGTCCTATCATTTTCAACTGAGTCCCAATGATGAAACGTAACGCATTTACCTTGGTCGAATTGTTGGTCGTGATCGCGATCATCGGAATACTGATCGGACTGTTACTGCCCGCAGTCCAAGCGGCTCGCGAAGCCGCGCGACGGATGTCCTGTTCAAATAACTTGGTGCAGGTGACCTTGGCCGCCCATCACTTTGAGTTTGCGATGGACCACCTTCCTAATGGGGTCACCGACGACAGCGGCCCAATCCGCAGCGAGATTAACGGCGGTAAACACATCGGCTGGATGACGCAGGTTTTGCCCTACATCGAGCAACAAACCGCTTACGGCAAGATTGATTTTGACAAAAGCGTGTACGACGAAGCGAACGCAGAAGTCCGCAACTATCGCATCGCGACATTCCTCTGCCCATCGAACGGATATCGGTTACGCGATTTTGGCAACGAAGCCGTCGCAACCAGCAACTATGCTGGCTGCCACAATGACGTCGAGGCACCGATCGATACCGACAACACGGGCGTTTTCTATCTCAACAGTGCCACGCAATTTTCGGAGATCACCGATGGCACGACCAACACAATCTTGCTCGGCGAAACGCTCGGCGATCATGATGGCTTAGGTTGGATGAGCGGCACACGAGCCACGTTACGCAACACGGATCACTTCGAAGCGATCTCTTTGCAAGATTATCTTGATCAAGAGTTAACGGCCAATGATGTCGGCGGATTCAACAGTCCTCACACCGGCGGCGCAAATTTCGCTTTGGCCGATGGGGCGGTTGTTTTCTTGTCCCACGGAATCGATCCCCAAATCTATCAATACATGGGGAATCGATCCGACAATCAACTGTTACAAGAGAGGGAATAGAGTCGTCTCTTGCCGAACTTGCAAAGCGGCGATGTTACTCGACAGAGTGAACAACAACCGAGTTGTGCGCTTTCTCGACGACACCGCTGCCGGTGACGAAGACGATTCGGTCACCTTTTTTCAGCTGACCATGCTCCTTGCCCCATTTGCAGATCTGTGCGCGAATGTCGGCTGGGCTGGCCATCTTTTCGATACCGACGGGCCGGATCCCCCAAAACAATTGGATCCGTCGCAGGGTTGCCGGGCAATCACTGACACCGAGGGTCGGAATCGAGCTACGTGATTTGCTTTTCACCCAAGCGGTCCCGCCCGACCGTGTAGCGATAATAATCATCGCCGCGTCAATCGCTTCGGCAATACTGATTGCCGCGTTCGTCACCGCAGTCGTGATCGGATGCACGCAGTGGCTGACTGAGTGATTGATTTCGTGCACCAAGTTGCTTTCCGTCACTCGCATGATTCGGCTCATCACTTCGACCGCCTTCACGGGGTGATCGCCGACTGCGGTTTCGCCACTCAGCATACAAGCATCTGCACCGTCCAAGATCGCATTGGCGACGTCACTTGCTTCGGCCCGTGTTGGTGTCGAATTGTGGTGCATCGACTCCAACATCTGCGTCGCGACGATCACAGGTTTCACCTTCTCTTTGCAGACCTGGATGATTCGTTTCTGCGCCATCGGGGTTTCGGCGACATCGATTTCGACACCCAAATCCCCCCGAGCGACCATGATGCCGTCGGCCGCATCGACGATTTCTTCAAGCTGCTCAAGCGCTTCAGGTTTTTCGATTTTGGCGATCACAAAGGCTTCACTTTCATGAGCCTGCAACAGATTCTTCAACGAATAAACATCTTCGGCGCTGCGAACAAACGACAAACTGATGAAGTCGATTCCGTTTTCGGCAGCCCACATCGCGTTGCTGATGTCGTTGCGTTGCAAGCTCGACACAGAAAGCTTGACGCCCGGAAGGTTGATTCCTTGTCGGCTACGAACTTCACCGGCAGCAGTCACACGGCAGACCGCGCGATTCTCGGTGACCGATTCGACAACCAACGCCACCATGCCGTCGGCCAACATCACCGTGTTGCCAGGTTCTAATTCCGCAATCAGCTTGGGATAGTTTGCCGTGACTTCGAATTCGTTCTCTGGTTCGCCTTCACGAATAAAGGTCAACTCTGCCCCGACATCCAGCTGTAACGGTTCGGAAAGCAATTCACCCAATCGGATCTTCGGTCCGGCGAGGTCCAACAGTACCCCTGCGGGACTGCCAACCATTTCCGACGCTTTGCGGATCGCATGCAGTTTTTGTTCGTGGTCAGGGATCTTGCCGTGCGCGGTGTTAATTCGGAAAACATCCACACCGGCTCTAATCAGTTCGGCCAATCGTTCGGGGGTGTCGCATGCAGGTCCGACAGTTGCAACGATCTTGGTACAGGATTGGTGAATCGCGGGCCGCGCCATCTTTCAAGTTTCCAGTGGGAATAGACAAGTGATCGCTGCAAGTTTTACCTTGAGCATCACATTTCGCAATCGTCACCCACCGCGCCAGTCGACGACGGAAACTTGATCGCCACGGTTGTTGGCGTAGAGGGTAGCTGACATGCTTTCGTGGCTCCCCAACATCCTTGCCGCACGCCTGAGTTATTTTCCAACCCACCCTGCACTGCCTCTCTCCCCCGCCCTTCACCGCATCCTCATCTTTCATGACAAACACATCGATCAAGCCTGTCAAACCGGTCGCGATGGTCACCGGTGCTTCCGCCGGACTGGGGCTCGTCATTGCGACCGTGTTTCACCAACGCGGTTATCGGGTCATGCTCGTCGGCCGTGACAACGATCGGCTGCGTGCTGCTGGGAACAGCATTAGCGATGACAACGACGCTGTGATGTGGTGCATGGGTGACGTGACACGTCCCGATGATTGCGCGGCGATTCGAGACGCCTTGACCAACAGTTGGGGACGATTGGATGTGCTCGTCAATTGTGTCGGCGCAAGCGATCGTGGCTTGACGATGGAATTGGACGCCAATCGATTGCGTGAGTTGATCGATGCGAATGTGATCAGCACTTTGGTTTGCACACAGGCGATGCAACCGCTGCTCGGTGAATCCGGCGGCGCGATCGTCAACATCGGATCGCTAGCTGGAAAAGTCGGCGCCCGCTACCTCGGTGGTTACAACGCCGCCAAACACGCGCTCTCGGGACTGACCCAGCAAATGCGTTTAGAACTTCGTGATCAAGGAATCCATGTCGGCTTGGTCAGCCCCGGACCGATCCGTCGTGCTGACGCTGGACAACGCTATTCGGAACGGACGGGTGGGGCACTGCCTGCGAGTGCCGCGGCGCCAGGTGGCGGAACGAATTTCAAAGGTCTGGATCCCGAACGTGTTGCGGACGCCGTCTTTAAAGTCGCGACGCAACGCCTGCCCGATTTGGTTTTGCCGGGATACATGCGTCTGCTGATCACGATCGGCAATGGCATTCCCAAACTCGGTGACTGGCTGCTGCTGAAATTCACCAAGGGAAAATAGTGCTGACTCGTCCGGGCATGAGCGAACGACGGCAGACGCACCAAGAGAACGTCAGTCGCCCCCAAATCGGACGATGAACGGTTGATAGCAACCGCGACGATTAAGCAATCCGTTTTTGGCTTTGTCGATCATCAAGGTCGCCAGATTCTTGGCAACCGACTATACTCCGGGTATCCCACCTGCGGCCCCCATTTAGCCGCACCCACCCCCACCTGCCAGCCAACGGGCTCCGGTTTGCCGTTGGACACCGATTAGCGTTTGCGACTTAAACGCGACGTTCACCCTGGTGAACGCTCAAGGTGTTCACCTAATTGGTTCTGTCTGGCATGACCCTCGTTGTTGGTCATACTCGGTCGCACATTACGTTCGGCTTTGTTTCCTCACCCCCTATCGCAACACAATGCATCGCATCAGCATTTTGTCAGCCCTCGCGTTTAGCCTTTGGGTCGCTGCCCCGATCCCATCCAATGGTCAAACGGCTCAGGAACAGACAACGCAGCAACAAAGCGAACCCGCCGCAGATCCTGCGGTAGTGCCAACGCAATCCGAAACGGTGCGATTCTCGTTCAACGGGGTCGCATGGCGTGAAGTGATCAATTGGATCGCCGAAGAAGCTGAACTTGCGTTGCACGTCGATTCGGTCCCCGCTGGTAGCTTTACCTACAGCGACCCGAAAGCTTTCACGCACCAAGAAGCGATCGACCGAATCAACCTATTCTTACTACCGCAAGGACACACGCTGGTCCGCAGCGGAAACCTGTTGTCGGTGATCAACTTGAGCGACCCGCGCAGCTTGCAACAGCTTGATTCGCTGGCCGAATTGGTTCGACCGGACGCATTGCAATCGCGTCCCAAGCACGACGTGGTCAAATGCCTATTCCCGCTGGGTGCATTGTCCGCCGGAGATGCCGTCGAAGAACTCTCGGCAATCAAGCTAATGATGCAACCGGCCGTATTCAGCAAGACGAACCAATTACTTGTCACCGACACGGTTGGCAAGCTGAGCAGCGTGAAAATGATTTTGGATTCGTTTCAGCCAACGACCATGGACAACGGTACCGTCGTCAAGAGTTTTATGCTGGAACATGTCAACGCCGAAGACATCTTGACTGTCGCGCGACCGCACCTCGGTTTGGCAACCGGAGAAATGATTGGTATCGATGTCAGTTTGTCCTCCGACGTCCTTGGCAAAAGCATCTTTGTCACCGGGGTCGAAGACAAAGTCAAACTGATCGAGCGGTTGGTCGAATCGATCGACGTGGCCGATAAAACGGAGGTGGAAGAAACGGGCAACGCGATCCTTCAGGCGCACGCGGTCGTCGGCGGAAATGTCGACTTGGCCTACGACGTGCTACAGACGCTTTTGGCTGGACAGAGCATTCGCATTTCAAAAGATGAAACCGCCGGGACGATCGTTGCCTTGGCACCACCCAACGTCCAGAAAGACATCGCCGAAGCAGTCAACCAATTGGCCGCCGATGTCGCGACCTTTGAAGTGATCTCGCTGACCACGGTCGATCCTTATGTGGCGATTGGACTGATCGAAGAGATGCTCGACCTATCGACGTTTTACGATGACGACGAAGATGAAGACGTCGCGCGACCAAAGATTGATGCCGACCCGGAAAACCGCCGTCTGTTCGTTCGTGGCAAACCGTCACAAATCGAAGAAATCCGCAAGATCGTCGAGGGTCTGGACAACAAACCAGCCGCCACCGCTGACAACTCCAATGTCAGACTGCTGCAACTGACCGGCGCACACGCACGTCAAACCCTTGCCGCGGCAGCCCGATTCTGGCGTTTGCCCAACCCAATCCTGCTGTTCGAATCCGAGCAGGCGTCCAGACCTGCGGAACGTGTTGTGTTCAACACTTCCGAGTCCGAACAGACCAACGAATTGCTGGACATTCTGGAAAGCAAAACGCCAGATCACTTTGTATCCGCTGGTGGCCGAGCCAAAATCTTGCAAAGCCCCAAGACCGACGTTTCTAAAACTGCGATCGAATGTCAATTGACCAGCCGCGGCTTGATGATCCAGTGCGATGATGTGACCGTGCTGAACCAATTCCAAGCTCACTTAGAAACACTTGCCGGGCCGCAATCATCGGCAACCGACGAACCGATTGTGTATTACCTGAAGTACACACGACCGGTCGACGCGATACGCATGCTTGCCGAACTGCTCGACGGCAGCGCCGCGGTCAGCACCGATTCATTGATCAATGCCACGGTCTCGTCCCCGGGATCGGTGCTCGGCAGCCTGATCACCAACCGCGATGGCACTGTCACACTGATCGCGGGAACCGCAACGATCGTTGCCGATTCACGACTGAATCGCTTGATCGTACAAGGCACCAGCAAAGACGTCGCCAAGGTCGAAAAGTACCTGCGGATCATCGAAAAGGAATCCAGCATTACCGAGATCGAAACTTTCGGCCAGTCACACATCATCGAACTCGCTAATACGAGAGCCACGGAAGTCGAAAAGGCGATCCGCCAAGCGTTTGCCGGACGTGTCGTTGCTGCCGTTTCCCCAGCCGCAGCGGCCGGCGGCGATGGCAATCGCCCCCAACAACAGCAACGTCCCGATGACAATGGTGGACAAGATCGTGACCGCAAGTCGGACAACAAGAAACAACCCAAGTCGGCATCCGGGGAAGCGATCGACTTGGAACCGAAGATGACATTGGCCGTCCACCAGCCGAGCAACTCGCTGATCGTGACCGCGCCGGATCACCTGTACCAACAGGTCGAAAACTTGGCCCGCACGATCGATCGACGCGGCGAACAAACCGTTCAGGTCTTTTCGCCCAGCAACGACGAAGTGATGGGAGCGATCCTTGAAGAGTTGTTCGAGGGCGGATCCTCATCCAGCTCACGCTCCTCGTCACGCGGCAGCTCTTCGTCGCGTTATTCGTCATCGTCCTCTCGCTCGCGCGACCGATAAGCTTTTTCAGGTACTCCGATGTTGGCAAACCTCATCCGACGATGCGTCCTCCTGTCGAGCGTTTGTATCACAGGTCTGATCGCGCCCGGCTTGGCGTACGGCCAAGCCGGCCTGCGTGAATCGCTTGAACGCCTCGACCGCAACGGTGACGGAACAATTGATCCGGACGAGATCACGCCGCTGGCGCGCCCTTACTTGGAACGCGTTGCCGAATCGAGGCGGATGTCACTGGATCGCCCAAACCGAATCGACAAACTTCAGGAAGCGGCTCGGATTTACTATGCGATGAAGAACGGCTCCGACCGTGACAGCGTTCGCCCCAGCCGTGAAAACACCTTGAAAGACTTCGGCGCTGGCGATGACGACTTTATGGTTCCCGAGTTTGGGCTGCCGGTCGTCAAGTATCCCTACACCGCCGATGACCTGGACGAAGCGGAAGACCAAATCCGCCGCTACGATCGCAACCGCGATGGCTACCTGGATCGACGCGAGGCGTCACGTGGCCGCTGGACCAACCTCGATCCCTTCACGATGGATTTCGACAACGACGATCGACTGAGCCGGCTGGAACTTGCCCAGCGCTACGCCCGCCGACGAAACCTTCGCGACGACAGCGACCAACTGATTCAACGGGCCCGTCGCGTCGGAAATGGAATCACTTCTTCGGTCTCCAGTGATGACAGCCGATCACGCGAACGCGAACGTCGCGAGTGGTACCGCAGCGGTGGCAACCGATATTGGCTAACCGCTTCAATCCTTGAACGGTTCGACGAAAACAAAAACGGTCGCCTGGAACAAAACGAAACCATCGAACTCGGCATTCCCTTTGGCGCGATTGATGCCAACTCCGACGGCGAATTGTCACGCGAAGAACTGTTCGCCTACCTAAAAGACCTTCAAGATCAAACCGGCGATCTGATCGAAGGCTTACCCGGATGGTTTTACGAACTGGACACCAACCGTGACGGACAAGTCGACCTCCCCGAATTCGCCGTCGAAATGACAGACCAACGTGTCGACGAATTCGTGCGTCTTGATGCCAACGGCGACGGACTGTTGTCGGCTCAAGAAATCATCTCGTCCAAATCGATGACCGGCGGCGTTTTCGAAAGCGTCGAAGCCGAGATGCTGCCGCCTCGCAAAACGATCGTTTCTGAGATCGAAATCGATGAATCGTTTGTGATCGCTGACTTGAATTTGAAATTGGAAATCACGCACACTTCCGTCGAAGCTCTCGATGCCTATTTGACCGGACCTGACGGAACTCGCATCGAACTCTTCACCGGCGTTGGCGGCCGTGACGACCACTTTGAAGACACCACCTTTGACGACCAAGCCTCGACACCGATCAACAAAGCTCGTCCACCGTTTCGCGGATCTTTCATCCCCGAGGGTGTTGTGAAGCGGGGCCCAGGACTGGGCGTCTTCAACGGAAAACCGATCACGGGAGTTTGGCAATTGACCATCCGCTGTTCACGCAGCGAACGTTTCGGAATGCTACACCGCTGGTCGCTGATCGCACGTCCTGATGAAGAACAGCTGATCGGCCAACCCTTTGAAACCGAAACATCAGGTGAACCTTCAGCCGTACCAACTGCTGAAGAAGTTTCGGCGTTGATCCGCCCGGAGGACCTCGGCCTTCCTACTGCTGGCAACGCGATCGCAAGCGATTCGTTTGACAGAGAATCTCGTCGCGACCGTAAAATTGCCACCATCGAGCTTTGGACCGCCGAACAACGAGCTGAAATCGCGGCGAAGCTGCGCAAGCCTTCGCCTGAACAGTGGGCCCAAATGAGCGACGAGGCAAAGCAACGCCATTCCGACGAACGCCGCTCGGCGATCGAGCAGTACAAGCAAGCCCTAGGTAAGTCCGGCAAAAGCGAATAGCAGAAGAGCGCACCCGCAGCGGCCGTGCCTGCTAGACTGAAGGCCACTCACGACGCGTTGGTTGCTGACCAATCGCGCCCGGAGTGCTCCCCACCTTCGTCTCCTTCCTTTTCCCGGCGCCTGATCATGTTGCGTACGCTGTTGCTATGTCTGGCCATCACTTGCTTGATGGCATGTCCTCGCCTTGCTTCCAACGCCAATGCTGCTGACGGCGACGCGGTCGATCGCCCAAACTTTGTAGTGATCTTTTGCGATGACCTTGGCTGGGGCGACCTGTCTTGTTATGGGCACCCCAGCATCGCCACTCCGAATCTTGATCAGATGGCATCCGAAGGCACTCGGATGACACAGTTTTATGTCGCCGCGAATGTCTGTACGCCCAGCCGCGCCGCACTGTTGACGGGACGCTATCCCGTTCGCAACGGCATGTATGGAAATCGACGTGTATTGTTCCCCGACTCCGTTGGCGGGATCCAAGACAGTGAGGTCACGATCGCCGAAGTCTTGCACGATGCCGGTTACCGTACGGGGATGGTTGGCAAGTGGCACTTGGGACATCGACCACAGTACCTGCCAACGGAACATGGCTTTGAAAATTACTATGGCATTCCCTACAGCAATGACATGGACAAGGTGCCCGGCAAAAAAGGACGCCAAGTCTTTGCCGATCCGGACTACCACGATTTCAATGTCCCGTTGTTATCCGGGCCTCGAGGCGACGTGAAAGAAATCGAGCGTCCCACCAATCAAAACACAATCACACGTCGCTATACCGAACAAGCGGTCGAGTACATACGTGAACACGAATCGGAACCGTTCTTCTTGTACTTGGCGCACTCATTGCCGCACGTGCCGCTGTTCCGTGGCGAAGCGTTCGAAGGACACTCACTGGCGGGCCTTTACGGCGATGTAATCGAAGAGATCGACTGGAGCGTTGGTCAGATCCTGGAGCAGATCCGAAAGTCAAACATCGATTCCAAGACGATGGTTGTCTTTACAAGTGACAATGGCCCCTGGCTAACCTTTGGCGATCATGGCGGTTCAGCTGGCCCACTGCGAAACGGCAAAGGCACCACGTTCGAAGGCGGACAACGCGTGCCCGGTATCTTTTGGATGCCAGGTTCGATTCCCGCAGGCAAATTGCATCACGGCTTGGCAAGCACGCTGGACTTGCTGCCAACGTTTGCATCAATGGCTGGAACCGAAATCCCTAAGGACGTCACACTTGATGGGTACGACCTCAGCCAAACATTGACTGGCGATGCCGCGTCGCCGCGGGAAACGTTTTTCTATTACCGCGACAGTCGGCTGATGGCGGCGCGGATGGGACGCTTTAAAGCTCACTTCAAGACCCAAGACAGCTACACCGCCGACAGCAAGGTTGTTCACGAACACGACCCGCCATTGCTGTACGACTTGTTGATCGACATCGGCGAGAAACGCAATGTCGCGGCAGACCATCCGGACGTCGTGCGAGCGATCTCGGAAGCCGTCAAACATCACCAAAACGGCATGGTCATCGCACCCAGTCAATGCGACCGAAAGTGATAAAACACAACTGGCCGGTGAAATAATTACGGTAACGGCATTCTGGCTGAATTACCGTCTTTTTACGGCCAATTGCATGGCATTACCTCCTTGCATTGGCTCTCGGTAGTGTCGAAACTTCGCTGTGCAAATCGCAACTTCCCTTCACTATTTCCCCGCTTCCTTGCCATGACTGCTTTCCCAGACATCCCCAAGATCGAGTACGAAGGTCCCAGCAGCGATAACCCGCTTGCGTTTCGCTGGTACAACCCCGACGAGGTTGTCGAAGGCAAGTCGATGAAGGATCACTTCCGATTCTCCATCGTCTATTGGCACACATTCCGCGGCACCGGCAGCGACCCGTTTGGCCCCGGCACCGCCGTACGTCCTTGGGACGATGGCAGCGAGTCGGTCGAGAACGCACAGAATCGCGCACGTGTCGCATTCGAGTTGTTCGAGAAACTGCAAGCGCCGTATTACGCGTTTCATGACCGTGACGTCGCACCCGAAGGCGACTCGCTGCGTCAATCGAACGAGAACTTTGATGCGGTTGCGGACGTGTTGTTGGAAGAACAACAACGCAGCGGAATCAAATTGCTGTGGGGCACGGCGAACATGTTCTCCAACCCGCGTTTCATGCACGGTGCCGCGACCACCTGCAACGCAGACGTCTTCGCGTATGCGGCCGCTCAGGTCAAAAAAGCGATGGAAGTCACCAAGCGTTTGGGCGGCGAGAACTATGTGTTCTGGGGCGGACGCGAAGGCTATCAGAACCTGTTCAACACCGACATGAAACGAGAGCTCGACCACTTGGCCAAGTTCTTCCACATGGCGGTCGATTACGCCAAGGAGATCGGCTTCACCGGTCAGTTTTTGATCGAACCAAAACCCAAAGAGCCGACCAAGCACCAGTACGATAGCGACGCGGCGGCGTGCTTGAACTTCTTGCGTGCGTATGACCTGAAAGATCACTTCAAGCTGAACCTGGAAACCAACCATGCGACGCTTGCCGGTCACACGATGATGCACGAAATCGACTACTCCGGTTCACAAGGTGCGCTGGGCAGCATCGATGCCAACACCGGCGACATGCTGCTGGGCTGGGACACCGACCAATTCGCAACCGATTACTACCTGACCACGCAGATGATGTACTACATCCTCAAGCACGGTGGTCTGGGCAGCGGCGGTGTGAACTTTGATGCAAAAGTTCGACGTGAATCGTTCGAACCGATCGACCTGTTCTATGCACACATCGGATCGATGGACGCCTACGCCAAAGGCCTGAAGATCGCCGCGGCCATCCGCGCCGACAATGCTTTGGACGGCTTCATCAAAGATCGCTACAGCAGCTTCGACAGTGGCATCGGTGCCAAGATCGAATCGGGCGACGTCGGTTTCGCAGAACTGGAAACCTACATGCTGGAAAAAGGCGAAGTCACCGCCAACGTCAGCGGCCGCCAAGAATTGCTCGAAAGCGTTATCAACCGCTACATCGATCGCGTCTAAGTTCGAGCCAAAAAGAGATTCGCACCAACGTGCGTTATGGGACTCGCCACGCAGGCGTCGCTGCTGGCGAGTCCTTTTATTTTATCGTGACTACTCGTCCAATTCTCGACGAGCCCAGGCGGCGGCCCCTTTCACGCCGGCGTCATCACCCAGAGTTGCGGGGACGACTTTGAAGCGATCACGGTAAGGACTCATCACGTGCTTGCGCGCCGTCTTTGCCACGGTGCCAACTATCAGGTCTTCCATCGCTTCGACCAATCCGCCCCCCAGAACGATCGTATCAGGGCATAACAAGTGGATCGTGTTGACGACCGAAATGCCGATCGATTCGCAAGCCTCTTCAACCAAACGCCGAATCACCTTGTCGCCGTTGTTGATCGCGTCGGCAAGCGCACCGCTGCGAATATCGGCAAGGTCTGTTCCGACGGCCTCCGCAAGCGCCGGTGCGTCACCACGAAAAGCTGCCTTCGATGCTTCTGCGGCGATCGAGAGCCGGCTCGCCTCCGCTTCTAATGTTCCAGGCAGTTCGTAGCCGCTGCTGCGCGTGCTGCTGCTGATTCGGGTATGGCCGATTTCCATGCAGCTGATGCCGTCGCCCTGCAAGATCCGGCCTTCATAAACACAGGCGCCGCCGATTCCGGTGCCTGGGAAAATACCCACCGCACAGCGTGACCCTTTCGCGGCACCAAACTGGTATTCTCCGTACAGTCCGGCATCGACATCGTTCAGCACGACCGTGGGACAGTTGAACTGTTTCGTTAAATAACTGCCGACATCGACGTCATCCCAGCCCAGGTTTGGGGTAGTCAGGATGCGACCTTTTTTGAGATCGATGGGCCCTGGACATCCGATCCCGATCCCGCGAATCCTCTTTCCTTGCAGTTCGTTTTCCTCGATCAATCGTTCAATAGTTGACCCAATTCTGGCGATCCCGCTATCGCTGCCTTCGCGACCTTTCGTTTTGCGGCGGCGGCGGCCAAGGACGTTCCAATCGTTGTCGTAGGCGATTGCCAACATCTTGGTTCCCCCAAGATCAAACCCCACCCAGATATCATCCATTTGGTCAGCCATCGTTACTCCGGCATGTCGTACTACGTTCTTTCCTGCTGCACATCATCGTGCCCAACGCTAGTTCATGGCAGTGGTGGGGGCCGAAATTCTTTGCCCCCGCAGCATTTTTCGCATGCCGCTTGCACCGCAAAAAAGTTGCCAAAATCCGCAAAGACAGAAAATAAATGGGGCTCGCGGCGCAATGAACTATCTGACGCCGGCAAAACATGAGCGAAAACACGCCCGATCAAGGCGATTCCGCCCCCAGAAGACTCGATCCAGAAAGCGATCCCCCGCTGACGGACGATTCGATCCTGTGGAAGCAGATTTTCGCACAGTCCGAAAATGGACTGCGTAAATTGCTAGCATCAAAACTTCCCCAACCCGCAGACATTGACGATTGTTTACAAGCCGTACGCCTCGCCGTCCTGCAGAATAGCACCCCGATCCCTGTGCCCGCTCGTCGCGCATGGCTCTTTCGGGTGGCAAGCAACGAGGCAGCATTGTGGTGGCGGCGGAAATCACGGGCGGATCGAGTGATGGAAGCCGCGCCAGAGAGCAGCTATGCAATCGATCGTCCGCCACCTGCCCCCATCGAACAACAAGAAACCCAAACCCGAATCCGCCAAGCAATCGAGCGACTACCGCGCGAACAACGAGAGGTCGTTCGCCTGCGACTGATTGAAAGTCTCTCGTTCCGCCAAATCGCAGATCAACTTGAAATCCCACTTGGTACCGCTCTGACCCGAATGCGTCGAGCGATGGATCAGTTGAGATCCGACTTAGAGGACTTTCGAGATAGCCGTTGAGCCCCCATTCCGTTTCCAACCACTCCAACTGCCTGAAATGAATCGATCTCCCGAACCAACCGCAAATGACCAGCAACAACGTTGCTTGGCGTATCTGTTGGGGGAAATGGATGTCGCCGAATCACAAGCTTTCGAAGCCGATCTGGATGACGAGACCTTGCAAGCGATCCTGCTGCGGGAAAGCGAACTGCTGTGTCAAATCGCGACCAGCCACTCCGCCTTTACACGGCACTCACTTCCAGAACCGTCACCCCCGAAGAAACGCCTGCTTGCCATCGTGGTGACCCTGGCGGCAACTGGCTTGTTCGCCGCTTCCATTGCCATTCGGCAGTCGCCGACGAACGAAGACTACGAATTGCGATTGGCGACCGTTTGGGCAGAGCGTCTTGAGACTTTGCCGGGCGAAGCAGACATTCATCACGATTCGGCAATCGCGATGAACCACCTTCCTGAGACCAACGATGGCGATTTGAATTCGGGCGACGACTCAATTGATTGGATGGTCCTTGCGATGGAAGCCGGTTTACTGGAGGGCGAGCATAACGATGGCTAGTTTCGCGAACCTTCGCACCGTGATCGCTTTCGCCTGTTTCTGGTCCATTGGCGAACTGCTCTGCTCGTCATCAGCACTGGCTGTGGATGCCAAACTGTTGGGTCAATCAGCGCTATCGGCAAGTCCGACTAAGACACCTGCAGAGGACGCGGGCAGGGCATCCCGGATCGATAAAGAGCTTGAACAAAACGTCTTGGAAATGGTTGATCGCCATCTGCCGGACGTCAAAAAACTGCTTGACCAGCTACGCAAGAAAGCGCCTAAACAATACGACGTGGCGATTCGTGGCTTAGCACGCTCGGCAAAGCGATTGCAAGCGGCTGAGAAACGCGGCGAAGAATCGTTCGAGTTGGAATTGCAAATCGTTCAAGCACAGTCGTCGTTGAACCTGTTGATCGCCAAACTGAAAATCCGCGATAGCCAGTCAGATCGCAAATTGCTGGCCAAGGTCACCGAGCAATTGGCCAAGGCAGAGCTCGCGAAAATGCGGCATGAAGTTGCTTTACTGAATACGCGTGTCGCCCGGATGCAGCAACAGATTGCCGAAACCGAATCGAAGATTGAAAAACGCGAGTCCGACTTCGCGATCAACGTCGAAAAAAACCTCGAAGCAAATTTACGCAAAGCTGGTCGTAGCCAGCCCAAGCGTTGATTCGCCGGAACACTCCCATCCCTGATTTCCCCTCCGTTTGACGAAGCTTTTGTGATGAAGTCTTTTTGGCAAACCCCACAAGGACGTCGAGTTTTCGGCGTGCTCGTTCTATTCGGAATTTCATCGGCGGCGTATGCCGAGTCGGTCCCCGCACCGACAATCGACACGCGGTTCGCTGTTGGGGACACCAAAGAAGTCCCTGATTTTCAAAAACATGTGATCCCGTTGATGGGCAAGTTGGGCTGCAATGGCCGATCCTGTCATGGCTCATTCCAAGGACGCGGCGATTTTCAATTGTCACTCTTTGGTTACGACTTTGCGGCCGATCACGAAGCGTTGCTGGCCCGCGGGACCGGCCGAGTGGATACGTCCGACATCGATGAAAGTTTGATCCTCGCCAAGCCCTCTGACGCCGATCTGCACGAAGGCGGCAAGCGTTTTGATCAAGGCAGTTGGCAATACAACGTGCTTCGTCGTTGGATCGCGAGCGGCGCCGCATACAAAGAATCCTCCATCCAAGAATTGGACCGCTTGCAGATCATTCCGGATGAAATTCAATTCAAATCGGACGGCCAGCAAGTCAGCTTAAAAGTGGTCGCACACTGGGAAGATGGTTCCGCAGAAGACGTCACACCGCTTTGCCGCTTCAGCAGCAATGATGATGTGATCGCTGCGGTCACGGAAAACGGCTTGGTCCAATCCGGTGACTCTGGCGACACCCATATTGTTGTTTCCTATGACAAAGCCGTCGTTCCGATTCCGGTGATTCGCCCGATCGTGACGCCCGCTACAAAACAAGGCAGTGTGGCGCGTTCAACGCCAACGAAACCGATCGATCGCTTGATCGATCAGAAACTGCAAAAACTCGGTATCGTCGCCTCGGATCGGTGTACCGATGAAGAATTCGTTCGACGTGTTTCCCTTGATATCACCGGCGTGCTGCCGGCGTCCGATCGAGTCGAGTCATTTCTTCAAGACAACGCCTCCGATAAACGCGAACGCTACATCGATGAGTTACTCGACTCGCCTGCTTATGGCGCCTGGTGGGCGACTCGAATGAGCGATTGGACCGGCAACAGTGCCGAACAGCTCAACAATGTTCTGCCGGTGCGAAACGTCAGCAACAAACTGTGGTTCAAATGGCTTCAAAAGCGACTCGATGAAAACATGCCCTACGACGAGATCGTCTCTGGGATTGTCACCGCAAGCACGCGTGAAGAAGGCGAAAGCTATCTCGACTACTGCCGCGAAATGACCGAGATCTGCAACGGAGATCTCGATCGCTATGCCGAACGCCGTTCGCTGCCTCTCTTCTGGGCGCGTCGCAATTTTCAAAAACCGGAAGAGCGCGCGATCGGATTTGCGTACGCTTTTTTAGGTGTGCGTATCGAATGCGCACAGTGCCACAAACACCCATTCGATCAGTGGTCAAAACAAGATTTCGACGACTTCGCACAACTGTTTACGACCGTCCGGGCAAGCAACGCCAATGTCGTCTCGCCACAATCCAAAGAACTGCGTGATGAACTGAATGCGAAGCTTACCGACGGCAAGGAACTAAAAGGCGGTGAGTTGCGAAAAGCCATCCAAAAGGCTTCCCAGAACGGCAAGGTCGTGCCATTCGGAGAACTATTCGTTACCAAGCGGAGCCTTACCGAACGTCAAAAACGGCAGCGAGAACTCGCCAGAAAAAAAGGCAGAAAGCCACCACCGGCACGTATCCCGGCAGGAAAAATCCTCGGCGAGAACGACGAATTTGAGCTTTCCCAAGACCCGCGACCGGCCTTGATGCAGTGGCTTCGTGATGAATCGAATCCATACTTTGCCAAAGCTCTCGTCAATCGAGTGTGGGGCAACTATTTCGGGATTGGGATCGTTGACCCGACCGATGACATGAACCTGGCGAACCCGCCGAGCAACGCGGCACTGCTCGATCACTTGGCATCGGAATTCATGCGTCACGACTTCGATTTAAAGTGGCTGCATCGCGAGATCGTCACCAGTGACGCCTATCAACGAAGTGCCGAAACGAATGCGACCAACATCAACGATCGGGCGAATTTTTCGCATCATCTGCCACGTCGCCTCCCCGCCGAGGTCGTTTTCGACATGGTGATGCTGGCGACCGGGTCGACCAAACAGGCAAACGAATTGCGAACGGAACTGGACCAAATGGCGATCGCCGATGGACAAGGTCGGACACGCAACAATTCGAGCTTTGCGTTGGAAGTGTTCGGTCAATCCATCCGCGAAACCAACTGTGATTGTGACCGCAGTGATTCCCCCAGTTTGTTGCAAGCGATTTACCTGCGCAACGATGCCGAGATGCATGAACGCATTGCCAATCGGGACGGTTGGGTCAGCGAAATCTGCCGTCAACTGGAACTCGATGCACCGCAATCGGGAACCGACAAAATGTCGTCTCGCGAGCGACAAGACGACAAGCTCCGTCTGAGCGTCCTCTCGCGAGTAAAGCAATACAACAGGATGCCGCCCGCACGTCAGGAAAAGATGCTTCAAACGGCGGAAAAGCAATACGTCCGAATCGCGGAACGACTTGGTGACCGTTACGAAGTTCCGAGCCTAGAAAGCTTGATCAAAGATCCGACTTGCTGGCCTTCACTTGTCACAAAGAATGTTGACGAACTGATCGGCGACGACAAATCAAAGCTTCATTAGATGACGTGATCCGGCAAGCTTATCTCCGGACGCTAAGCCGTTACCCCAATGCAGACGAAACCGAAATCGCGACGCAGTATATCAACGAAAGCGATTCACCAACGAAAGGCCTGGAAGGATTGATGTGGGCTTTGGTCAACACCAAAGAATTCATTATCAGCCACTGAACTTTCACCCAAGTGATCCAGGCGGTGACCGTCGCCTGGGTTTGCGAGTTTCCTTCCGCTTCGCCTTTCCACCACCAATACTTTCCCCTTCACCCACTTGGACCGCCCGATGAAATTTCACCAAACATGCGATGGCGTCTCACGGCGTGACCTGCTGAAAATCGGTTCTCTGTCGATCGGCGGATTAACGATGGCAGGATACGATCGGCTCGCTGCGGCTGGTCAAGTCAAATCGGGCTTTGCCGATCGGGCGATCTTCATCGAATTGCCGGGCGGCCCTTCTCACTTGGACACGTTCGATCCAAAACCCAACGCCCCCGACACACATCGTGGTGCGTTCAAACCGATTTCCACCAATGTGCCCGGGATCCAAATATGCGAGCACCTGCCAAAGATCGCTGGGTGCATGGACAAGATCGCGTTGCTTCGCGGCGTCAGCCATACGCTGGCAGCACACCGACTGGGCCAGGAATACGTCAACACGGGCAGCAAACCGACGCCAGCCCTAGAATACCCCAGCTACGGATCTGTGCTGGCCAAGGAACAACCTGCTGATCCAGATATCCCAAGCGCAGTCGCGATCCCCAAAGCAGGTCACGGGTCAGGCTTTCTAGGGATCCGCTATTCCTCGCTCGAAACGAATTCGCAACCGAACTTTGGACGTCCCTACGGTGTTCGCGGGATCTCGCTTCCAGGTGACTTGGCGGTCGACGAGGTGCAGCGCCGACAAACACTGCTACGTAAGCTCGATCGCAAGTTCGCCGAACTCGAAAAGAACGATCAGTTGCTCGAAGGTCTCGACCAATTCGGCGAACAAGCGTACTCGATGATCACCTCCGAACGCGCTCGCAACGCCTTCGATATCAGCAACGAGCCGCAAAGCTTTGCCAAACAGTTTGGCGAGGACTCGTTCGGCCAAAGTTGCATGTTAGCACTTCGCTTGGTGGAGTCAGGCGTTCGCTTTGTAACCGTCCAGCTAGGTGGCTGGGATACACACGCCGATAACTTTTCGCGACTGAAAGACGGCCAACTGCCCAAGCTTGACGCGGGATTGAGCGGGCTGCTGAACGGCCTCGAACAGCGAGGACTGCTACAGCAAACGGCCGTATTCGTGACGGGCGAATTCGGACGCACTCCGAAGATCAACACCCGTTCGTCCGAAGGCGGGCGTGATCACTATCCACGATGCATGTTCATGCTGATGGCTGGCGGCGGCGTTCGTGGCGGACAAGTGATCGGCGAAAGCGATGATACGGCCAGCGGACCACGCCACGAAGCAATCACACCCGATGACGTCGCGGCCAGTTTCTACCACAACCTCGGTGTCGACCCGACATTGGAGTTCAACAGCACGACAGGGCGACCAATTACGCTAGTACGTGATGGCTCGATCGTACAGCAGCTATTCTCTTAGCAGAATCGGAATCACGCCGTAGAAGCGACCCGCTTCATCGTGCGGGTTGAGAGCAGAGAGTTGATCACCACGGTCGAGCGCCCGGGTTGCGATCACGAAGCTCTATTGAATTTCAGCAATGCGCCGTGCGCGATCGCGGCGTTCCGATGGACCGGAAAAGGAGAAGGGCCATGGTGAAGCCCTCCCTGCCTCACCATGGCCCATCAGTGCTGGAACGATGGCACCGATCGTTCCACCCTCCCAATCCATGGTACAAGTGGTATCGGCAACTCCATTGCGACTCCTGTAGTGGTTCCGCGGGATCGTTCGTTTTTTTTTCTAAACACGATTATGCGTTTGCTAGCAAACGTTCGGTCTCCTTCGTTCGGTCACCAAACGCGAAACGCCCGGCGGAACCGGGCGTTTGGAATCGTTCATGAATCGTTCGTTTGACGATTACTCGCAGGACTCTTGCAAGTCACACCAGTTCGCCGGCACTGTGGCACAGCCGTTGTCGCATCCGTTGCAGCCACGGGCGTTGCGATGAATCGACAAATCGATTTTGTCGTGGCACCGGTTCTGATATCCGTCCCAGACATTTGCGTTGCAAGCGTTTGATCGCCAGTACTGGTAAAACGTCGAGGTCGGAAGTTGCGGTGGCATGTAAGGCATGCACGATCCCGCTTGAATGCGGTTGCCGAGGCAGTTACTGAGTTTGTGATGACCGTGATTGCATCCACAAGCGGCGACCGAGTGTCCACCACAAGACTGGCACGATCCGCCCATTGCGACGCTTGCCACAGGCGCGGGAACGGGTTCTGGGATCGGCGCGAGTTGGTCGGCGCCAGTGCTTACGGGCGTTGGCGGGGCGGGAACCGCGGGCAGCGTATCAACGGCTGCTGCGGGCTCGTGCGGGAGCGGCTCGGGAGGCAACTCGAGGCCCAGTGCTGACTGAGCTCCCGCTTCTTCGACGGGAGCAACAGGCGCGATCGCGGCTTCATCGCCCGAGGTGCTCGGATCAGCAAACTCAACTTCGGCAAGCAGTGCATCAAAATCGTCTGCGAAGACTTGATGACCGGCCAAAAACGAACCGGCAACCAGTGCTGCCAGGGCGGTATTCTTTAGCAAGCGGAACTGACGCATGATTAACATCCATGAGAAATGCTTGAGGTGACGGACGACATGTCGCACGACGCCCAAGCGGCGCGGCTTCCATGCCACTGCAGTTCTATCAACCTAAGCTTTCCCGCGCTTCAACAAGGGGGCAAGCAATCGGCCCAAAACTTTTTGCCCTGGCGGGACTAGCCGAATGACTTATCGGCTCGACACTGGCAAGTGATCGATTGGCCAAACCGACCGCAAACGTCAAAGCTTCCCCGATTCGCTTAACCGCGTGTCCTGATCAGTCCTGCTCGCGCTCTTCGGCGATCCCCAGCAAGACGCCACGGATCTCTTGTTTGCGTTGCTCGTGTTCGACTTTACCGCCGTCAATCTCCGTCACATAGAACACGTCGGCGACTTGGTCCAAGTGGGTATCGATTTTTGCGAAGTGGATCACCAGTCCCATTTCTGATAGCGCTGAAGCAATCTTGTACAGCAAACCTGTTTGGTCGTAGGCAAAAAACGACAGGATCGTAAAACGGTCCAGCGTCTCGTTGTCAAAGTCAACCTTGCTAGGCAGGACGTTAACCTTTTCCGGTTCCTTCGATTTTGCCATCGTCCACTTCTGTCGACGCGGCGGCACCGGGACGTCCGGCGAATCCAACAGGTGCGTGACTCGCTCGGACACCTCGTTAATACGTGAATCCGGCGGGTGCTCGGAGTGGTCACGATCATTGACCCAGAATTCATCCCAGACGAGATCGTCTAGCGTGACGATTTCAGCACGCAAAATACTGATGCCGCACGACATGAACGCACCGGCGACGCGGGCGAAGATCCCGACACGCTGCTGGCCTTGTCGATGGATGACGACGTAGCGGCTGGCCGACGGGATCGGATCGTAGTGATGGAAACAGTACGACGTGTTTCCTTGATCCAGCGACTCGGCGACCTGGTCAATCTGCTTTGCCAGAACATCTGGCTTTTCACGACGCAACATCGACAACGGCAGCTGCCGCAGCAAACTGTGACTGGTCGATTCAGGATCCGAATCCGTCAAACATTCACCGACCTGTAACCGAATCTCCTCGGCGAGTGCCTCGTGATCCAGATCGACATCACCGGTTTCGAAGTACCGCCGCGTCCGCAGGTACAAGTCTTCGATCAGTTTCATTTTCCAGTCGGTCAACACGCCTGGGCCGACCGCCGCCAAGTCCGCGACGGCATGAACGATCAACAATTCCAATCGACGAATCGAGCCGACTTCTTTTGCGAACGACAAAACGATTTCGGTGTCATTCAAATCATGGCGGAACGCGACGTTATTGACCGCCAAATGCTTCAGGACCAGCCATTCCAGAATCTCGATACTGTTCGTGTCGAGGTCGAACCGTTCGCCGACTTTACGTGCGATACGCGCGCCGACAATCGAATGGTCTTCTGAGTACCCTTTGCCGATGTCGTGTATCAGCAGTGCCAAATGCAGCAGTGTCTTGTCTTTCAAACGTCGATAGCGGCGTCCCATTGACGATTGATCGTCGGCAAAATCGGTCGCCGCTTCGACCGCCCGAATGGAATGCGCATCGACGGTGTACTTGTGATAGGCATTGAATTGCAGCAGCCCACGAGTGCGTTTGAATTCGGGAATCAACTGTTCGATGATCCGCAATTCATGCAACCGCCGCAGCAACGGTGCCAAGCGGCTGCCACGGCTGAGCAACGACAAAAACGCTCCCACCGATTCCGAATCTGGTGGCGCCGGGTCGCGTTCCTGCATCGCGATGCGAATCGCCTGCCAGGTGTAATGCCCGATCCGACGATTGTTATGGTTCGCCACGCTCATCAAACGCAGCACGCGAGGCAAGCTTTGTGCGAACTCGCGCAGTGCCGGTTGGTCAACCCAAATGTGCGTGGGTCCCATTCGGATTGACTGGTCGATTCGCCGCGACGCAACCCACTCGTAAACCTGTTCGGTCCAAGGTCGACTGCGATTGTCGTCGGCAAAGAACCCCGAAATATAACGCACCGAGCGTGTGACTTCGAAGTACTGCTGCATGAACACTTCGACTGGCAAGACGCCATCATCGCCGTCGTAGTTCCACGACTCGGCGATTTCCAACTGCGTCGCTCGGCTGAGAATGTCCTGGGCTTTGTTTTCGCGAAAATGGAGCTCGTTGCGAAGCCGGATCAAAAAGTCATACGCCTTGCGAAGCAACCGATAATCTTCGCGCGAGAGCGTGTTGAGCCGCAGCAGTTTTTCCAAATCGACTTCGCCATAACGGGCAAAGCCGATCCAACGCACCATCTGGATATCACGTAAACCGCCACGAGACTTTTTGACGTTTGGCGTCAACAAATAACTCGTCACACCCCATTTCGTACGCTCCTCGCGGCGTGCCTGAATCAGATCACGAATCAGTCGAGCGCGGCGAAGGTACGCGCCGTGGCGCAGCGATTGAAAAAATCGCGTGAAGACTTTGACGCTGCCAGCGAGAAACCTCGATTCGGTCAACGAGGTAAAGATGACCGGATCGGACCAGGACAGCGAACAGGCTTCGCGGGTGGTCCGCAACGCAAAGCCGACATCGATTCCGATATCGACCAAATCGCGAGTCAACGACTGTGCGATGCGTTCGGCTGCCGCTGTATTGCGACTGCGCGTGATCAGCATCAAGTCCGCGTCAGAATAGGGTGCCAAGTCACGGCGACCAAATCCGCCGTGGGCGACCAGCGCCAGCCCAGACGGAATTTCACCATCGAAGTGGTCGCGACAGGCCTGGTGGAACACTTCCATGACGATGTCGTCATACAGGTCACTGACCAAGGTCGAAACCTGGATCCCGTGTCCACCTTGAACATGCACACGGCGACAGCGTTCACGTCCCTCGCGTAAATGTTCACGTCCTGACAGGACGACTTCGGAAAGCGAGGGACCAGCCATTACTGTATCAGTACTCGTCGCGACAATTCACGGAAGACACCCCGAACGGGG
The DNA here is from genome assembly GCF_002251265.1 of Rhodopirellula sp. MGV. NCBI lineage: Bacteria > Pseudomonadati > Planctomycetota > Planctomycetia > Pirellulales > Pirellulaceae > Rhodopirellula > Rhodopirellula sp. MGV. Next base: position 56,297 of record NZ_NPDI01000063.1, read on the forward strand.
CAAATCCCTTAAAGGGCTTCCTCGCCGCGTTCACCCGTCCGAATACGGATCGAATCTTCTAGGTTGGTAACGAAGATCTTGCCGTCGCCGATCTGACCGGTTTGGGCGGTTTGCAGAATTGAATCCACCACGGTTTGCAGGTTGGCGTCAGTGCAAATGACTTCGATCTTCACTTTGGGCACAAAGTCAATTGCATATTCGGTGCCACGGTAAATCTCCGTGTGCCCCTTTTGACGGCCAAATCCGCGGACTTCACTGACGGTCATCCCGTGAATGCCCTGATCCGTCAGTGCGTTCTTAACATCTTCCAATTTGAAGTGGCGAACGATGGCCTCAACTTTTTTCACGTCTGTGCCTCGGAGAAAGCGACCTGATGAATTTTCATCTAACTATTACTCTATTGTATACTCCGCCAGCAAAGTCGATCCAGCGGGCAGACGGCGACCGGTTTAGCGATGTTTTTTTTCACTTAAGCCGGTGATTCCGGTCGCGTCCAAACGACGTCGGCAATCCCGGCTTGCGAATTGGCCTCGCGGCTGAGCACAAACAGATAATCGCTCAGTCGGTTCAAATAGACAATCACAGCGTCCGATACTGTCGCACCTTCGATCGCCGCGAGTGTCACGACGCGACGCTCCGCCCGGCGACAAACCGCACGTGCCAAGTGCAAAATCGACGCCGCATGGCAACCACCCGGCAGAATGAACTGCTTCAGTGGCTCTAATCCGGTTTCGTGCTCGTCGATCCATCCCTCCAGACGCTGCACGTGCGATCCGCCAATCACGCGAAGCTCATGTGCGTCCGGGTCAGGAGTCGCGAGCTCGGCCCCGATCGAAAACAGTTCTCTTTGGATGTGCTCCAGCTGACCATCCAACACCGGGTCAAAATGACCGCTCGCCGCCCCGGCCGAACGGACACACCCAAGCGCCGCGTTTAGTTCGTCGATCGTCCCGTAAGCCTCAATTCGGACGTCGTCCTTGCTAACCCTCGGGCCGCCAAACAAACCGGTGCTGCCGGCATCCCCTGTTCTGGTATAAATTTTCATTGCTGTTTTCCGTGGGGTTATCAATGCGTCATGCCGGATTCTGACGACAGCGTCCGAGCGGGCAAGCCTACCAAACCGACCAGCCTTTTGCTAACGTCAGCTCGACGGACAGCCACGCTTGCTGTTCGTTCATTTTTGCCGCCCGTTCGATCATTTGCAGACCAATCCAACGTGATGAATTCTGGTTCTGAACTGCCTGCGGGCCTAAAAGTCAAACATGCGGCCGGCATCTTGATCTTCACCCGTTCGGCACCCAAGCAGTTCTTGCTGATGCGACACACCGATCGCTGGGACCTTCCCAAAGGCCATCGCGATGGTGACGAAACGGATGCCGAAACGGCACTTCGGGAAACCGAAGAAGAAACGGGTCTCGCCGCAACGTCAATCCAACTGGATCCCAATTTTCACTTTCAACTCGTCTATCCAGTCAAATACAAACGCGACGGGAAACCGGTCGAAAAGCGTGTGACCTACTTTATCGGCGAAGTCAACGAAGCCTTCACCCCGGAGTTAACCGAACACGAGGGTTTTCAATGGTTCGACTGGGCACCTCCGCACAAGATCCAATCCCAAACCATCGACCCGCTGCTGAGCGCCGTCGCCGAACACCTCGGTAAACGGCAAGCCTGAATTCGCTTGTCGGTTCGTCGGTTGGACGCTTACCGTGCGCCGCGGATCTGAATTTGGACGTCGCCCAGCAACGCGAACGTCTCTCGTAGCGCAGGCGAGATTTCAGAGGTGCCTTCAATCACGTTGACCGCCAAGTGGTCGGCCGGATTGACTCGCAGAGACAGAGGATCGATCGAAAACCATTGACCGTCAATCGAGACCAGCGTCCATCCGGTCAGTTTCATCAATGTCCGTGAAGAAGCGGATTGCTGAGTCATCGTCGGCACAAGTCCCAGCACAATTCGCGAGGGGACTTGGCGTGCACGCAGCAGTGCGGCCAACAGAATCGCTTGATCGATTTCGCCCCCCGCCCCTTTCCGCAGGGACGTGGAGGCTGATTGCAGCGGACCTTGTGGCGCGAGCGTCGTACGATTACTCGCCGCTCGGGCAAGCTCGACGATGAAATCCATCTCGATTTGACTTTGCCCACTGGCGGTTTGATTGGCCATCTTTGCCAACGCCGGATGATCGGATTCGATCAACTTCGTCGGTGCAAGGTCTTCGTCGGTTGGTTCTGGCTGCTCACGCTCAAAGCCTTCCAAGTCGTTGGGTTGGGTGGAAACGAGAACTTGCTGACCGTTCGCAATCGATTTGGTCGCTTGATTTCCGTAGTGGGGTACCAATCCATCTCGCGAATCGTGTTCGCCCGACAACGTCGTTACCACAAATCCGACACGCGTCAGTTGGCTGGTATCGATCGTCGTAGAGGAATCCGATTCGGCGGGATCGCGATCGCCCGCTGGCACCAACCGTCCTTCGGCACTAATCAAAACGGGCGTGATCGGGGCATCGAATTGCTCCATCGCCACTGCGCGTTCGACACGAAAGGATTCCAACCGAATCAACGGGCGAAGTGTTTTTTCGATGTGCCCGTCATCGGTCAGCCACAAAACCTGATCATCGGTTGCTCGCCCATTGATGAAAGTCGTCACCTCCACCTCATTCAATGTCACGTAAGTTCCGTCGAACATCGAAACCGATGCCAGACCTGTACAGCGAAGCTCAAAGACGGCGACTGCTCCCAAGGTCGAATTTAAACCTTCGATCCGCCGGGTTTCTCCCGATTGAAGCATCTGTCGGCGAAGCGATTGCTCGATGCCGAAGGGACCATGCATGCCATCTGCCCAGACAACGTCTTGTGTCGTCGGTTCTGCACCGCTGACCTGAAATCGAAACGCCAAACGATTGCTCCGACGTGCCGCCGAAGCGTTGTAGGTGGTAAACCCACTTAGCGATTCGGATCGCAATGACAACAGATTGGCCGCGGGGGATTCGGTGCTGCTCGTATTCGTGATCTGCAAATACTGCATCGCGTTGTTGCGAACGATCAAGTGATCTTCACGTTCGTATCGAATTTGCTTTTCACCTGATTGGATCGTCTGTTCGTCAATTACTTCTTCGCCAGACAAGGTGCTCATGCCAACGACTTGACGCCCCATTCGATGCAGATACCAGGCCTGCCAATTGCCTTCGAATTGATTCGCTTGATCCGTGTCGGTGTTCGATTCACTGGACGTCGCAAGCGAAGGATCCATCGAATCCGATTCTGGCGTGGTCGAGTCACTGCCGGAATCCTTCGGTTGACCGATTGGCGGCCGCGGCGGGATCAAGCGATCGCAACCGACCGACAGGCAGCCGACCAGCGCTGAAAGCACACACAACGATTGCAAAATTTTGACCCGACGCACCAATTTCACCTCGAAGGCAAGTCTCGAAAGGCAGCCCGCATTATACCGCCGCATGACGGTGGAGCGACATTTGACGCCTCACTGCTGCGATATGTCACCCGACATGTTGCGTCCGAGCAACATGCCACACTAACCGGATGGGGTGGGGTCGCATCGGTCGGGCCGAAGTTTACGAAAATGCCGTTCACGACTGATGGATTTCCTTTTGCGCCCCGGGCACGATTTCGAATGCGGTCGACGTGTCAATGACGTGACCTAGCGTTGGCTGTAGATCGGTCGACGGAAGTTCTCTTTCGTCACGGCTGACGCACAACAACCCCGTGACCCCACGATTTGATCGGACCGCCTGACATGGGCTTTTTGAAACGTATCCTCCGCAATAACACGGCCGAAGAAACTGGATCGGTCTTCACACCGGGAAGCTTTGAAGCGTTATCGGAAGAAGAACTGCAAACGCACATGGGCATCCATTCATACGGTGCCTTCGATTTGACCGATGCCATTCGTCCCAGTTACGACTTGCAAGTGATCCCGAAGCAGGGCTTCCGATTTGACGAATACATCGATGATGCAAGTCAGATCCGCACGCCAGTCATCATGGCGTCGGTTACCCGTCGGCAGATCATGGATTTGTTCCTGGAACAGATCGATCACCTTGGCCCCGTCGTCGACGTCGTGTTGGAAACCAGCCATCACCATAATTCGCACACCCAAGACCTGTATCGCGAACACATCGATATGCCGGTCTTGAAAAGCATCTTGCTCGACCATGAAGAATTGCTGCTCAACGACGGTTGTACCGGTGTTGCCGTGATCAACCCTTCGCGGCGACAAGAGGTCCAGCTCGATGAACATAAACTGATGATCGTCTACGGAAAACCGCTTGACCGTTTCGAGCAAACGTTTATCGATTGCGATGTTTACCCCGACGAAAAGCTGAAGTTCATCACCGAAGCGGAACACGTCCACAGCAGCAGCGAAACATTCTTCGACCAGTTCAACACCCTGAAGCACCGGTTAGGGATGGACACCGAAGATTTTTCTGGCTGCTGCTAGGTCAGCGACCCACCTGCGTTTTTGTCCGCGATCGAATTCTGCCCCCCGGAGTTCTCACGGCACCTTGTGCCAGCGCGGACGCCCACCCACGAACGCACCTCCACGCCTACCAAGCCCACTTTTTGCGAGCGGAACCCACCCCGGGACTCCACTCGCATTTTTCTTTGGGCATCCACTCCACACCGCTACACCATTTACCGGACCGGCAACGTGGCTTAGGATCGGCAACCAGACAACAGGTCACGCCCTCCGAAATCCGAGCAGCCCCCACCGATCATGATCCTGGTAATCAGCGCCAGCCTGAACCCCGGCAGCCGCAGCCGTATTCTGGCCAACAACGCCAAAGCTCTTCTCGAAGCCGCCCACCAAGAGGTCGCTTGGTTTGATTTGGCGCAAACCCCGCTGCCATTCTGCGACGGTGCGTCGGCCTACGGCGATGCCAATGTGATCGAGCTGGGAAAACTGATCGAAGCCGCCGACGCCATCCTGATCGCGTCACCGATCTACAACTACGACGTTAACGCCGCAATCAAAAACGCTGTCGAGTTAACCGGCAAAAAATGGACCGGTAAAGTCGTTGCGATGATGTTGGCTGCCGGTGGCGCGGGCAGCTACATGAGCGCCATGGGACTTGCCAACAGCCTGATGCTGGACTTCCGCTGCCTGATCGTCCCACGCTTTGTCTATGCGACAGGAGATGCTTTCGAAGGCAACGAGGTCACCGACGAAAACATCCAAACACGCGTCGAACAGATGGTCAACGAAACCATTCGGCTGGCCGAAGCACTGCGTTAATCGCTCACAGACGATTGATAGATCCCGCTGGCCCGGATGTACGCGGCAACGGCATTTGGGACGCGATACCGAATGCTTCTCCCCTGCCCTACCCTGCCCCGAATCTCGCGACTGGAAAGTTCGATCTGAGGCATCGCGATGACCTGCCCGCGGAACTGTTCAATCCGCTCCGGCGCGACCAGTCCCTCCAGCACTGAAAAATCGGTTTCCGGGTCCCCGCCGCGCTGAACCACCGCCAGCTGAACCTTCGACAACAAGTCACTTGGTTGGTGCCAGCGAGGCATCGAGGCCAACGAATCGCTGCCAATGATCATGAACAACTCCGCATCGGGATTTTCGTTCAGCAGTTCGTTTGCCGTGTCACTACTGTAGCTGACTCCCTCCCGACGGACTTCGCGCAGATCCAAGTGAAATCCTTCGCGTCCGCCGATTGCCAGCCGAAGCATCTCGGCTCGCTGGTCAGCACTCGCGACCGCACCGTCCGGTTTTAAAGGTTGTTGAGCAGTCGGTATCCAGTGCAATCGGTCCAGACACAACGACTCCATCGCCGCTTCGCCAATCCACAAGTGTCCCAGGTGAACCGGATCAAACGACCCACCAAACATTCCGATTCTCATCAACAGCCCCTCAATATCGAAATAGCAATTTGAACGTGATCGAACGCCCCCCTGACCGCTGAATCGCGAGCAGACCTACCGTGTCAAACCAATCGCAACGATTCCCGTGCCGAAGTTTCACTGATTCAATTGGTAACGGAATCCTTTATGCTGACCAGTGTCCACGCTACTACGCCATCCGCCAGCGGCCAACCCGACAGCCAGCTTGATATGTCGCCCCCGTTTCCGTCCGATCGATCGCCTCAGCGGCCTGCACCGAAGCAGCACCGGATTTCCCAGCCGCCTGCCCAAAAACCAAACTCGGACACCCCCAGCCGTCACAACGAACCAGATGGGGGACTGACCGCACCGGGTTTCGACGAACTCGAATCGGTTCCCTATGGCGAGCTGCAAAATTTTCACACGCCCGATCTGGAGGCGAAACCGCAGGACAACACCACCCAAGGCGAACTGTTTGACACCGACCCGCCGCCTTGGGAAATCGAAACCGACGACGATACCGCGATCGCCTGCGTCGTGTTTCGTGAAGCCCCCTATGGCCCATACGATTACCAAATTCCCGACCGCCTGCGAGACATCCTAAAACCCGGCATGCGTGTGCAAGTTCCGCTTGCGCGCCGAAAGCAACCGACCACAGGTTGGTGCATCGAAACCAAGGTTGGCAGCAGCGGCGGTCGATCCCTCAGTGAAGTCGCCGATGTGCTTGATGGCGAGCCACTTTGTGATCGCGCGCTCGTGCGTCTGGTGACTTGGATGAGTCACTATTACCAGTCGCCTGCCGGGCAGGTCTTCGACGCGTTGATCCCAAGCAGCGTCCGATCTCAAGCTGGCACCCGCGAACGAACGTATCTGGCCCCCGCACCGGCCACTAAAGACGACGCCGTTGTCGAAGCCTTGCCGCCGAAACAACAACGTGCGCTGCGATTGTTGATCGCGTCGGGCCGTCCGATGACCGAATCACAGTTGATGGTGCACGCCGACTGCACGGCCGCACCGATCCGGGCCTTGCGCAAAAAAGGCATGGTCACCGAATCGAAGCAGCGCGAAGTTTCTTCCGGCATGACCACCCGCTGGCAAGCCAGCGACGGCGAAGCGGTCGAAACGCACACGTTGACGGAGGAGCAATCGTCAGCTCTCGACAAAATCACCGCTGCGGTCGACTCGGCCGAACCGCGAACGTTGCTGCTGCACGGTGTCACCGGCAGCGGCAAGACCGAGGTCTATATCAAGGCCATTGAACACGTCGTGAAGTACGGCCGGGCCGCGATCGTACTGGTCCCCGAAATCAGTTTGACACCGCAAACCCGTGGGCGGTTCGAGCGGCGGTTCCCTTCCGTCGCGGTCCTTCACAGTCAGATGACTCCCGCCGAACGCCACTTCCAATGGCAACGCATTCGCAGCGGTGAAGTCCAAGTCGTCGTCGGACCACGCAGTGCGGTGTTTGCCCCGCTGCCGCGATTGGGATTGATCATCTTGGACGAAGAACACGACGGTTCGTTCAAGCAAGATAGCCAGCCACGCTATCACGCGCGCAAAGTCGCTTATGCCCGCGCCCGCTCGTTAAAAATCCCGCTGCTACTCGGCAGTGCGACGCCTTCGCTGGAATCCTGGCACGCCACCGAAACCGGTCACGCCGAACTGATCTCGATGCCGCACCGCGTTGGCAATCGCCCAATGCCAGACGTCCAATTGGTCGACTTGCGAATGAAAGACGAGCGGTCGGCAGGCGGCTCGATCAGTCGACGGCTTCACATGGCTGTCAACGAAACGTTGCAAGAGAAAGGCCAGATCATTCTGCTGCTCAACCGCCGAGGTTTTGCAACCACAATCCAGTGCCCGGCCTGCGGTCACGTCGTTGCCTGCCCCGAATGTGAAATGCCGCTGACGCACCACCGCGACGGCAGCAAAGCGGTTTGCCATTACTGCGATTACACGATCGCGACTCCGCCCTGGTGCCCCGAATGCCGCTTCGACGGAATCCGTTACAGCGGCCTGGGAACACAAAAGTTAGAGGTCGAAGTCAAAGCTCGATTCCCCAACGCACGTGTTGCCCGTATGGACAGCGACACGATGCGGCGTCCCGGAAGCCACCAAAAAGTCCTAGCCGCGTTTCGCAGTGGCGAGATCGATCTGCTGCTCGGCACGCAAATGATCGCCAAAGGTCTCGACTTCCCCAACGTGCTATTGGTCGGCGTCATCAATGCCGACGCCGCCCTGCACTTCCCTGATTTTCGTGCCGGCGAACGCACGTTCCAGTTGGTCACACAAGTCGCCGGACGCACCGGACGTGGCTCGCGCGGCGGACGCGTCATCGTGCAAACGTTTACCCCCGAACACATGGCGATCCAGGCCGCATCACGACACGACTACATTCAATTCGCCAAAGCCGAAATCGCCAACCGTCGCAAATTCAATTACCCGCCCTTGGGTTCGATCGCACGGATTATTATTCGCGGGACTGTCGAAGACGTCACCGAAGCGACCGCCTATTTATTGCTGCAGCGATTGGAATCTGCACGCGAGCGACTCGGTGCCGAAGTCCGCATTCTCGGCCCCGCGCCACCACCGATTGTCAAACTTCGTGGCAAGTATCGGTTTCACTTGCTGCTGCAATCCGTTGACCCGATCCAGCTCGGAGCGACGATCCGCATGGCGACCAAGTCGTTCAAAATCCCCGAAAAAGACGATGTGCAATATGTCGTCGACATCGACCCTCTCGACATGCTCTAATCACAAGACAACCTGGAAAAGAGAATCTACCAACGGTCTTTCACTATGCGATCTTGTTTGATTTAGACCAACCGTTCAGCAGAAAAGTATTGATGCTGCTAAGCTATTGAGCTCATCTGAAGTTCCCTGCGTTGTCTGGAACTCGCTTTGATTGTTTTTTGATACAGGTTGAGCAAGCCCAATGGTTGAAACAGATTGCGTCTGTGGGGCCTTCTTTCATGTTGAAAACAGCTGGGTTGGACGGAAGGTTCAATGTGGCCGCTGTGGCAATCAGTTTGTCATTTCAGAGCAACCGTCTGTTCCAGAATTGACGCCCCATCCGTCGACGATCAATCCATCAGACAATGATCACCGAATTCAATGGAAAACAATCGTTGTGTTCCTGGCAGCGGTAGGACTGCTGATGTTCGCTTCGAATTCCATCTTTTGGAAAGCCACTCGATCGGCCGTTCGTGAAGTGAAGCTTCCTAGCTCAGCAACGCAAAGCTCAGCAACGCAAAGCTCAGCAACGCAAAGCTCAGCAACGCAAAGCTCAGCAACGCAAAGCTCAGCAACGCAAAGCTCAGCAACGCAGAAGCCAGCGCAACTGAGCACGTCCAGTACGACGGCTCCCCAGACCTCGCGAAGTTCAACCCGCGAAAATCATTCGCCGAGCTTGCCCGCAGATCGTCCGGCAAGAGTTTATCGTTTCAAAATCAACATCGACCTGCCTGGCGGATACATTTTGGTACCCGACGACTTGCCAATCTCAGTCGGGGAACGGCTTGCCGGATGCTGGGCCAGACGCTGGATCGGCGTAGACGTTGTCGAAGCCCGTGAGGACGGAACCCTCACTGTCATTTGGGAGGGCGAATCCCGTCCATATCGAATGCAACGCTCAGATCTCGTCATCTGGAAAGTAAATGCATTGCCAGCCAACACGGCGCAGGAACAAATTCTCGAGGAGCAAAGGCATTCGCTTCGTGAGGCGATCGAACAGTTGCACGATTCGGACCGGATGACTAGAGAAGCAGGAATATGGGCCATCGGACAAGCAATCGCTGAATCCGATTTCAAAGAAGACAGCAAACTGCAAGACGATGTACTTCGAGCACTTGTCGAGTTGTCTTTAAATAACGATTTGCCCCTCAAAGATCGGACGGTTTTTGAGAAAATGATCACACCTGAAAACGCTGGGATTGTGATTGAAGAGATTGATCGACTCGCCAATTCGTCAGCAGGATCCAATGCCTCATCACTACTTGCCAAAGCCGTCGAAATCGATACGCCACAGCGAGCGTTGCCTCTCATCAGTCATAGCGATCTCCACCTTCGCCACTCGGCAATCGCAATCATCGAAAGGTCCGATGTCGATGATGATGCGATTGCAACGCAGTACCTCAGTGACTTGCGTCGCTACCTTTCCGAAGACGAGGCATTCAAGAAACGGACCCAACTCGACGCAACGCTGCAGTCCGTTCCCCAGTTGGAACTAAACGAAACGCAAGCCACTGAGTACGTTGAGCTTGCGATTCGGCTGCTTGTTGATCAACCTCGCAGTTTTTCCGCTAGCGAGACGGGCATCGAGAAACTTGGTGTAAAAGCGAGCCATCTATATGAGTTGATCGAATCCGTAGACGCAGTCAGTTCATACCGAACTCGTCAAATTTTGTTCCAATACATCGCACAAATTGGCAACGACAGGGCGATGGAACATCTTGCCAAACGCGTCGACAAACTCGATCCACACACCATCGAGTACGTAGGTGCAAGAATCGAGCGTTTTCTCTGGAAAAATCTGTCAGACGATGACCGCGATCGAGTGCTCGCCACGATCAACATCCTCGACAAGGTCGGGACTCGCCAAAGCATCGCTCCACTAGAAAAGCTTTTGTCGAAGACCGATTTGAAAAGTTTCGCCCGCAAGGCAATCAATCAAATTGAGCGGCGCGCCGAGTAAGAGGCTCCAAAACCAAACGCGCCGCGACGAACTTTCGTGACGTGACTCTTGCTCACAACAACACTGAAATCGTCAATTCAGCTCGGCGACTCTTCGTAGTATCGGGCCGAAAGGATCGAACGAAACGCCAACGCTGCGTAACCTCCATAAAGCAGTAGGAACACGAGCGAGAAAAGCATCGAGGACAACGCGAACCAATTGACCACATTCACAGCATCGGCGTTTTCTTTCATCGATCTTAATGGCCCCACTTCCGTCAATCGCCAAGTCTCAAACTGCGTCCAAATGGTCCACGCTTTCCACAAGGCGATTGCCGTCGAACAAGCCCCTGCGGCAAGCCCAAACCAACCTCCCCAGGCACGATTGCATGCCAATCCGATTCCCGATGCAAAGCAGCAAAACGCCAAAGCAATGTAGACGGAAGACATCAAAATGGAGATGACGGCCAACCCGGTCGCCCCGAAACCGATGCCGGCGGCAAAGAGTCCGCCACCCAATTTTCCGGCACCAGTCAGTGCAGCCAATCCGACAAACGGTGCCTTGAGGAGCCCAATCACTGAGATGATAGTGAGTGGCAAATGCAAAATGCCACAAATGAGGCTGGCGATTGCGAAGACGATCACGCTCCCGGTTTGCCGGAACCGCAACTGGGGCGAATCCTTTGACTGGCGTTTCCTGTTCCGGCTTGTTGGTGCTTTAACCGGTTGTATCTGAATCGAGCGCACCCCGACGGGCTGTAACACGGGAATTCCTGTGTCCGCGTTTGAAGCCGTCTCATTCGGTTCGAAAGTACCGGGGTTCGGTACCGTTGATACGGGAGCCGGAATCGGCGGAGGGGTGCTTCGAGTTACAGACTCGGGCGGCTGTTGTGTCGTGCCGCTCCAAAGCTGCGGCAAACGCTTCGCGGGGATCCACTCCTGAAGGCCTTCACGCCACAGCAAATCCGCCGGTGTGATTTGCTGCGTTTCGGCGAGATGCTTGAGCTGCTTTGGCGTTAACGGACCGACATGATTGTTCTCACGCAATAAAATCCATTGCTGCTTACGTGAAGGCGACCCGGGATTCGAAGTCGAGCGACCAGTCATAACGTGGTGTGTATCTCAGAGCAGTGCTAGTTGATTCGCATCAATAAAAAATATCGAATCAGTACCATAGCACACCAGATCTGGTGATGCGCAAACACACCGATGGCGTTTTCTGAAAACCTCGGAGAGGACGGCCAGACCACTCCGCTGAATTTGCAGGCCGCTTACTTGGCTTTACGCTTTTCGCGTTTGGCGATGCGGTTCATTTTTTTGACGTCGCCTTCGGCAACCACCCATCCACGGCAGTTTCGAGAGCCGCAACAGCACTTCGGAATCCACCACTGGGCTTCCCATTGATAGTCGAACGTGATCTCGGTTCCTGGCTCGATATTGCAGCGGGCGATCAACCCGTTGGACGTCTCGGTAACCTGGACCATGTCACAGTTGGGGTTACAGGAATGGTTGATGTAAGCCCCTGGAATCGTCGGTTCTAGATACCACTCGTCTTCCAGGTTCATCGCATACGTCGACCCCTCATATTGGTCAGCCGGGATGATTTGGCCTGTGATTTCGATTACCAATTCACCGGGCAAGAATTGCCGCGAAGCGATGACGCCTCGACCTTTTTCTTTCAGCTCGGCCACATACACGTCACGGTCTTCGTACGCACGATACCCGTAATCTTTGTCGACCAAGGCTTGCAGCTTGCGTCGTCGTTTCTTTGATAGTTCCATTCCCGACTGCTTCTTTCGATCCGTTAGTGTTCACCGCGAAAGGGAACCGCGGCGGGTTTCCCAAAAGATCATGCACACTACCTAGCATTTTTAAAAGGGTTTGCCCGATTTAAAAGAGTTTGACGGCGAAATTACGGCTGTTGCAAACCACCAGGGGCGATGTCAGCGAAGGGGCACCGTATCCTCCCAACGGTTTTGGATCGTTCGACGAAGGCATTGCCAGGGCAGGTGGCTGGGCAAGGTATCGACACCGCGAGCAATGTTGGACTACGCTTTCCCCAGCTAGCCAAGTGACAATTAGCCAAGTGACAATCGCCGCCGAACGGCACACCGGAAAAGCCGTCGGCCAGCAGCGACTTAGGTTGAGGCCTCGACATGCAAGATTCCGAGTTTGAATTCACTCAGTCAGAAACGTTTGGCTTAACCGATATTGGCCGGCACCGTGCGATCAACCAAGACCAATTTTTGATCGCGGAACTGAGCAAATCGATGCTGGTTTCGGCGTCGAGCCTGGACGAAATTCCCGCCGGGCGTTTTTATGGCCGCATGCAGGGTCAAGTCCTACTAGTGGCCGACGGGATGGGCGGGCATGCCGCCGGAGAAAAGGCGAGCAGCGTTGCGGCCCAGCACTTGATCACCCGGCTGCTCAACAGTGTCCATTGGTTTTTCCATTCCGATGCCGACAATGAAGACGACTTCGTAAACGCACTGCGTCAATTGCTGCGTGATGCCCATTCACGAGTCCTTGCCGAAGCACGCGACGATCTCGAGAACGCTGGGATGGGCACAACGCTTACGATGGCCTACATCAATTGGCCGACCATGTATGTGGTCCACGCCGGTGACAGCCGTTGCTACTTGATCCGCGATGGCAATGTCAAGCAACTGACGACCGACCACACGCTGGCACGCCAAATGGTCGAAGCCGGCGGAATGCGTCCCGAAGACGAAGCGACGAGCCGTTGGAGCAACGTGCTTTGGAACGTACTGGGCGGTCATGGCGAGCGTGAAATTCTCGCCGAAGTTCATCGGGTCGATCTGCATCCGCACGATTCCATCTTGCTCTGCAGCGATGGACTCTATCGCTATCTAGACAACCACAAACTCGGTCAATTGGTTAGCCAACAATCCGATGCGTCACTGCTTTGCCGAGAGTTGATCGACTTAGCGAACGACGCCGGCGGAGAGGACAACATTACAGTCGTTGTGGCTCACCCCAAACCCACCGATGGACACCGCAGGCTGGACAGTGGATTGACGATCGATAACTCTGTCGCGTCGACGGTCTCTGATCGTCCGACCGACGACCTTTCGAATTTAAAAAACGGTCTCGACGACTGATTTCCTCTCCCCAGATGCCGCAACCAAGCCATTCGCCGGGGTTCCGATGCGATTGATCCGATTCTTTCTCCGTGAATCTCGACAGCTTTGACCACCACCACGCCATCCTGGGTCGGACCTCTTTGCGGGCTCGCTTCGGCGGTCCTCTATACGCTTACCAACATCGCTTTGCGGCATTGCGTCGACCTAGATCCGTACTTGGTCTCGGCAGTCAAAGCGTTCCCAACGGTTCTCTTTCTGGGACCGTTGTTGCTTGGCGGAGAAATCGCGTTTCGCCGGTCAACTCGAAAGTCGAACGTTCCACCCGTGCGGTATCGCTTGAAAGGCAAACCATTGCTGCGATTCATTGCCGCGTCGTTCCTGGCCCAGTTCTTGGGTAACGCCGCATTCCAGAAAGCCTTGGGTGATATCGGTTTGGCAGCTTCGGTGCCGATCACGCTGGGTGTTCTGATTGTCGGCGGAGCGGTGTTGGGTGCGATACTGCTTGGCGAACCGGTCAGTCGACAAAAAGTCGCCGCGATGATCACGCTGATCGCCGCAGTCATCGTCCTAAGCCTGCCTCATGGAACCACCGAGACGGGCAATACTGCGATCGATGCGTCGGCGATTCTGCGTGGTTCATTGTGGGCAGCGATCAGCGGGCTCGCCTATTCGTTTTTTGGTGTCACGATGCGAATGACGATGCAGGTTGGCGCTAAACCGAGCGTGCTGATGTTTCTCAGCGGGCTGACGGGGACGGTCTCTCTTTGGGGTTATTGCGTTGCCACACTTGGCATGAGCGAGATTCTCAAGACAACGCTGCCTCAATGGGCCGCGATGCTATCAGCCGGCGTATTCAATTTCGCGGCCTTCGTCGCAATTACTGCCGCACTGCGGCTACTTCCCGTCGTCGCCGTCAACCTGATCAATGCCTCGCAAGTCGCAATGGCGGCCGTAGCGGGCGTCATCCTGTTCCATGAACCTCTCTCGGTGCGTTTGCTCGTTGGGATTGGCTTGACCGTCGTGGGGCTCGTCATTCTCACCCGGCGCACCCGGGCTTCGATCGTGATCACGGACTAACCAAACGTTTTTTGGAAAAGCGACTCGCTTTCAAGAAACTTGATGCACTCGCGATGGTTTCCCCATTGCTCCCTGATCTCGCCACCTGAGTTGATTCGCACCAGAATTTGTTGGGTCACGCAATTTCACGGAGTTCAGCCAGGTTAAACTATTCGCTTGGTGAGATCCGCTGCAATGCGTTATTCGTGGCGACTGATTTCGCCCCACTTCCCTGCCCTTCCCTATGTAGGTGCGTCGATGAAAAACAAGATCCTTGGTGTTGCAATTGCGTTGGTTTTGGCATCCCCACTGGCGGCAGCGGACGAAAAGCCAAATAAGAAGAAAGGCCAGCGCAACCAAGTTTCGGTGCAGATGATGAAGCAGCTTGAAAAGGCTGAACTCACCGAAGAACAACAAGCCAAGCTGAAGGAATTGGCCAAAAAGGCCAACGCCGAAATGCAAACGCTTCGCAAAGAAGCTGGCTTGACTCCGGAACTGATGAAAAAGCGTGCCGAGGCGCAAAAGGAAATCAAAGAAAGCGGCGAAGTAAAAAAGCCAGCTGAATTGTTTGCCGAAGCCAATAAGCAAGCCGGCCTGAACGAAAAGCAAGCGGCTGCATTGAAAAAGGCAAATGACGTCCGTGCTGAATTGCTAAAGAAAGCCGTCGCAATGCTAAGCGACGAGCAAAAATCGAAACTGCCCAAGCAATTGCTGCGTCGCGGTTCCGAGGGCGGAAACCGAGCCGACGGTGCGAAGAAAGGCAAAGCGAAGAAAGACGCCGCCTAACGGCCTGTTGGCTTTCAAACTTGTTCTGTGCTTATGTCGCCTTTTGCCACGCAAAAACAGCGGTAGAGAACGCTACTTTCGCGGGGCGAAAGGCGACACCCGAAAATCAACAGGATGCTCGTTGATTCAAATTTGCTTGGTGAGGATCGCCTCTCACCTAATCCATTTGCTTGACATGGGGCCCAGACCACCAAACAATAGACAGTACATCTATTTCGACCATTCGGCAACGTCTTGAAGGTGCCAACTGATGACAAAACTGTGCTCTACCCGATTGCTCATCGCAGTGTGCATCTTCCTTGGCACGACCACACTATTGAACGCACAAGAAAGCGATGCTGTCGATAGCAAACCGCTGAAGTTGAAAGATCAGTTTTCAGAAATCGTCGAACGGATCTCGCTTTCGATCGCCGATTCGCCGGTTGGCAAACCGGAACAACCAGTCCTTAGCTGGAGCAACCCCGAGCGAAATACGACAGCCGGCGCCTTGTACCTTTGGACACAGGAAGGACGGCCGTTGGCGGCGATGTGCCTTTATCCCTCTTTGGAACAAGTCCATGTCGAGTTCCAATCGCTCGGAAGCCAAGCCATTAGCGCTCGCGATCGTAGCCGAATGATTTGGGAACCCAACGACCCCGGCGTGACCTGGAAAGACGTCCATGATGGCGAATCGCCTCTCAAAACGCCGTTTCAAAGAATTCGCCAAATGAAGTCGATCGCCAATCGCTTCGCGGCAACACTCGTCCCACCGCAAAAGCCCTCGATCCCGCTCCGCATGCTCGAGCGACCGATCTATCGCTACCCCACGAAATTGTCTGGCGATGTGATCGACGGTGCAGTGTTTACCTTTGTGCAGGGCACAGACCCCGAAGTACTGATTCTGCTTGAAGCCTATCAATCGGGGTCCGAACAACACTACCGCTATGCATTGGCACGAATGTCGATCGTTCCAACCCAGGTCAAGATTGACAACACATTGGTTTGGGAGACCCAGTGGGCGACGCAACGTTCCTACACGCCCTACTGGGTTTATCAGACGAAGTAGCTTCCTACTCTTTGCCGTCGAGCTTTTGGTCTTCGAGTCCGGCGTTCGCCTCCGAGAGCAGTGATTTCATTTGCTCGTCGTCCGGCTTGCCTTTCAGATACCGCTCTGCCCATTGCTTCGCATGCTCATTGTCGCCTTGTGCGATCAATGTCTTTACCAAGCCAAACCATGCGGCGGTGACGCCACGTTTGATCGCCGTCTGCTCACCATGCTCTTCGATCATCACGTCGATTGCTTTTTGGAACTGCTTTTCGGCAGCATCAAGTTCGTTCTGTGCGAACAATGCTTGACCCACACCGTTTAGAGCTCCGCTATGGTGCGGGTTCTTCGCCAACAATTCCTGGAATTGTTTGATCGCATCAGTGTACTGCTGAGTCTGAATTTGGGCCCACCCCAAGCCATTGCGGGCTTGGTCCAAATCGGGATCAATTGCGAGTGCTTTCTTGAACTTTTCGAGCGCTTCACGTGATTGAACGTTCCGCCACGCTTGCCAACCTTCGCTCGCCAGCAACGCCGCCGATTCTGAATCAACCTTGTCGAGTGGCTCTCCGACAACAATTGCTTCGACATGGACGACTTGCGTATCCAACAACTCCTCGATTCTGGCAGCAACAATCTTGTCCGCGTTCGCTTTTCGTTTCTCGAGTTGATTCTTGACTCGTTTTAAGTTGATCTCGGCCTGGCGTACGCGAGCCTCTTGAAGTTCGGTTTGTAAATCAAATGCTTGGCGAACGAGTTGCTCGATTAATCCGCGCCGGTTGTCCGCTGGTAGGCCCTCAATTTTGATAACGTCGTCGGAAACGGTAACGTCTCGATCGATTGTTTTGCCGCCTTCGATGACTTTCCACCTCTTGATGTCCACATCAGCAGAGAGCGTCTCGGGACCGAGCGATTTCAGCTTTTCCATCAACTCCTTGAGCGCCAACTGCTTTGCAGCAAGAAGTGTTTTGTTACGTGCCACCAATTCCTTTTCTTTTTCCGACTCGGCAACCATCTGCTCCATTCGAACCTTCAACGCATTGATCTGATCGGCCGAATCGGTTTTGACTTCGTAAACCTCAACCGTCGCTTGTGGTTCGCGTTGTGCGACGTCTGGAGGCAGCAAGTCTTGGGGGACAGCAAGAACAGGTGTGGCAAGCAACACGCCAGCCCAAGCGGTGAACTTCAAACAACTCGTCTTTCCGCCAGGAATTCTTCGGTTTCGCATTCGATTACATCTCCCTCATCGACAAAGAAACATCAGTGGCCAACGCAACAACATTGGTCCGGTGAAATGGTGCACGGTCTTTCTAGGTTGCCTACTCGGTAGTGTCTTGCAGTAGCATGTCGAGCTCGTTTTCCAGCTCGATCAATTCATGATCGTCATACTCCCAACTCAAATCTGGATCGGGCGACATTGGATCGATTTGTTCTGTTGGCTGGGAATTCGATTCAGAAGTGTTGGATTCCGTATGATTCCAAAACGTCGAAGCGGCAAATGCAGTGAGGATGGCGATGCAGATTGCGATCGCGGCGATCTGCCGACGCTGCAAAACGAATTTGCGTCCACGCTTGAGTTCGATTCTTGGATGCTTTACGGATGCCGGTTGCCGCAGATGTGCCAAACCGTCTTCCAGCAAGGCGGCTGTCTGTGCCGCCGAAGCAAACCGTTGACCAGGCTGCTTCGCCAATAGACGATCGATCGTTGCGACATACCAATTCGGTAAATCAGGTCGCTGTTGCAGAAGCGACCGATGCGGTTGATCAATGATTTTCTTGAGCACGCCGTAGGGCGATTCACTTCGAAACGGTGGGTAACCGCAAGCCATCGCATACATCACGCCGCCGAGGCTAAACAGATCAGTGCGTCGATCGACGGCCTCACTCATTGCCTGTTCGGGTGACATGTACTGCGGCGTACCGGCCAAGATCCCACTTCGTGTCAAGCTCGCGTCATCGACCGTTCTTGCCAATCCGAAGTCAGTGATCAGGACACGTGAGACACCATTGAGCAACAGAATATTCGAGGGCTTGATATCGCGATGAATCACGCCTTGTCCATGCGCGGCCGCAAGTCCGCGCGCAATCTGCACAGCGATCTCGAGCATTTCTTCAAGTGGCAACGGGGCATGTCGATCGATCCGTTGTTGCAGCGACTCTCCTTTGATGTAGGGCATCACTAAATACGGCACACCGTTCCACTGGTCGACGCCATAGATTCCGATTACGTTTTCATGGACGACCGCTGCGGCAGACTTCGCTTCTCGCGCAAACCGCTTTCGCGATGCGGAAAGGCTGCTGTAACTGGGATCAAGAATTTTGATCGCGACCAACCGATCCAGTGACATGTCGCGAGCTTTCATGACGATGCCCATTCCGCCACGCCCGATGATGCCGCTGACTTCATACCCAGCAAATCGGCCTAACATATCGGGATGATCTGTCGGGTCTAACAGGCCGACCACTTCTCTGCCCTGCCCTACCCGCGGCACCACCGGTTCTCGAACTCCTGAATGCCGATCAGCAGACTGCAAGTCGATCGTTTGTGGATCGGTGATCTCGGTATCGCTCAAGAATTCCTTGGCATCATCCCAGAATGGAATCACCGCCGAACTTTCATCCAATTTGGCACGGCAGACTGCACAGGTTTCCAAGTGCTTTTCGAATGCCAGTAACTCTGGATCCGTCATTTGGTCCCCCAAAAACGAATCGATCCGATTGTCTGGACAGATTAGATGCTCGTTCATCGTGATTCCTGTTCGCTGGCAAGATCGAGTTCCTGCACCTTCTCGCGCAGCTTGCGAATCATTCGGCTGCGAGCCGTGTACACACTGCCTTCGCTACACCCCAACGACTCCGCGACTTCTTTGGCCGGACGTTGCTCGATCGCGGTTAGGTAAAAGGCATCCCACATCTGCTCGCGGACTTCGCGTCTGACCTCGGCGGCGGCAACATGGAATACCTGCCGACGGTATTGCCACTGCAACGTTTGTGTTTGCTCGGTTTGCTCGGGCTGGATATTTAACCAGTTCATTACCTCGCTTCCGCCAACGCCGATTACCTTTGGCGGACGCGTGATCGCGTTGATGATTGCACGACGAGCGATCGTTTTCAGCCAAGTCCGAAACTTCGCCTGCCCCTGATCATGATCGAACGTTTGGATCGCTCGCGAGATCGCAATCAAGACCTGCTGCGCCAAGTCTTCGGCGTCGGCCTGCTGCATCCCGTGATGTACCGCAAGCTGGCAAACGACGGGACGATACAAACGTGAAAACTCCGTCCAGGCTTCGCCATCTCGCTGATCGTGCAGTCGCATAAGCAAACTGACGCGGGTATCCGGAACAGACATAAAACCTCGGGGGCCTTCACAACAACGGGTTCAACTGAATTCTTGGCTAGGTCTGGCGGGAGGGCCATCGCGCGGTGTCAATCGCTCAGTCACCGACTTACTCACAAGTCATACGCGGGTCTGTCAGCGATTCGAAAAAAAGAAGCGAGAAATATGTTCAAGCCTCCAAGTGCAAATTGACAGCCCCGCCCAAATAGGGGAGGCTGGATAAAATCTTATCGCGTTTCTGCACGGACAAATTTGGATGATGCGGGATCCCAGGCAGCTTCGATCTTCGGCACCACCGGTTACGCCAATACCGCCGAAGCATTCGTCTCCCACACCCCCGCCTATCGAATTCGACGATTCCCCGCTCGATGAGCCGCCGCTGAAATCAACGGAGTTCTGGCTCTGGTCGATCATTCTACATTTGGTGGTCCTGATCATCATTGCCTGGATCACGATCCCTAAACGATCGGGCAGCCCACAGCACACCGTCAGTGTTGCCTTCGCCGAACCTTCAATGAGCCTTGAAAACCAAGCTCAAGAGTTTCAACTTGAGCAAGTTTCGGCGCCACAGACGACACTACAAGAAATTGAAACCCCAACCGTCGTCAGCTCTCAACCGACGGACCCGGTTGTGTTTCCCGAACAGATGCTGTCGCCGACTTCCATGTTGGCATCGGCACGTTCGCAGGCGTCCACGAACTTCGCATCAAACGCAACGCCGTCGGGACGGTTCTTTGGTGTTGATGCGAGTGGCGAATCCTTTGTGTACATCGTCGACCGCTCGGGAAGTATGCAGGGCGCGCGCTTCGACCGAGCACTGCGTGAACTCTCACGCTCAATCAACGGCCTGCATCCGTCCCAATCGTTCTTCGTCGTGTTTTTCTCGTCGAGTCCGGTTCTAATGTTTGACCGCCCAGTACACGACGCCGAATTGGTCGCCGCGACTTCTGGCACCAAACAACAATTCCAAGAGTGGCTGCAACGACTTGGTCCAAGCGGCAATACGATTCCCGACTCGTCGCTCCGGCTTGCGATTGACCTGGATCCAAGCGCGATTTTCTTTTTGTCCGATGGCGAATTTCAAAATGCCACATCGGCGATGAATATCGTCCAGAACTCTGGACGCCGCATCCCGATCCATACCATTGCTTTCGAAGACCGACGCAGTTGTCGCAACATGCTTCAAGTCGCCGAAGCGACCGGAGGCAGCTATCGGTTTATCGATTCAGTACGCCGCACTGAAACAGAATTGGATGAAGATGTTGCCTCACTTCTACAGACTCCTCTGACACCCGCACGGCAAGAGTCGCTTCAGGAGCTTGCCTACGCTTATGCTTCACCGATCGGGACCTATCAGGGTCGCAAACGATTCATCAAACGCATTACCAATGACTTTGAAAACGTCTACGGGCCGACAAAAACGTCGGAAGATAGCCCGTTCGGAATCGCTTCAATCAGGGTGACGGTAGTGACGCTTCAGTGTTTAGTGATTAACGATCCGAAACGAGCGTTTTCGGCCCGGCAACAAAACGAGTTGATTCAGCACTTAGCTTTTAAGATGGAAGCTTGCCATGACATCAAGCAAATCGAAACGACCTGCACCACCATTGTGGGCTGGCGTCCTGAACGCGCCACACGAATCGTCCTTGATCGAATCTCCGACCAGTTCTCGCGTTTGCAAGACGATGCCGTCGTGAACCGCTGCAGAGAAACTCTGCTGCGGTCCTACGGTCCCAACCATCGCGTCTTACGTGCACTCGAATCCGACCGTCAGGGCGCCGGCAATACTTCCGCCAGATGAAAATGCGACGCTAACCTTGCAACGTTTCCAAATAAGGGATCACGTGTGATTTGTACGTGAACCCCGCGGTTTCACCGACGTCAACGAACTGTTTTACCAGGTTCCCTTCTGCATCAAAAATCAGTACCGCAGGGATCGATGGCAGTCCGACCTTACTGAACACCTCATCGCTTGGGGTTTGGCAGATAAAGTTGTCGAAGTCAGCCCCCAGCGAAGTCAGCATTTCAGAAATCGCGGACTCGTACGATTCCGGAGGTTTGGATTTGCGACCGTCATAATCGACAGCGACACCGATACAAGCGACCTTCCCGTCCATCTCACGGTTCAGTTGCACCAACTCGGGAAACTCTTTGATACAGGGAATGCAGCTTGTTGACCAAAGATCAACGACGGTCACTTTACCGGTCGCTTGCGCGTGTTCCTTGATCGCGTCCCACTTGGCGTACTGCAGTTCTACTGCCGCGTCCGCCTGTGTTGTGGAATCGAGAGCTGGCATTTCAAGACCGCCTGGGGTTGGTCCTGAGCTTGCTTCTGATTCCGTTGAGTTCGCTGGCACCTCGGTCGCCGGGAGCTCTGCGTCAGGCAACTGCATCCCGGTTTCCATCGCGGGACCGCCGCCGACAGTCGCTGGTTGGTTTGGTGGTTCTGCGATAGTGTCCATTTCGACGCTGCTGGCGGGCGATTTGGCTTCGGATGCGGACTCCGGGGTCTCGGCCTTTTCAGCGTCCCCGCCGCAACCGATCACAAATGCCAACGTGGCGGAAATCCCCCACACAACGTGCCTTGCCGAACGCCAGCGATTGGTGGAAAGCAATACGGACATTAAATACGGTGCCCCATCGGAGTAGGTGACTGGTCATCCATTTTGCAGCGGCTCGCAAAAATCGCCGGGATGATCCAGCGAACGTTCTGCTAGTGGAGAGGTTTATTAGATACACTGGGCGTCTCACGCCCGAACCTAGATTGTCCAAGAACCGATCGATGACTGCAACAGATGGAGACATGTCGACGACCCAATTGGTGGTTGCTTCCAAACAAGGTGACAACTCCGCTTTTGGTCAGCTATTGGAGCAATACCGCGGCTACCTGATCATGCTGGCGCACCGGCACCTTTCCGATCAACTTCGTCGCCGTGTGGACCCGATTGACATTGTCCAAGTGACGTTCTTGGAAGCCAAACGTGACTTGGCAAGCTTTCGTGGTGAGAGCCCTGCCGAATTTGCGGCTTGGCTACGAGGCATGCTAAAAAACAATGTTGCAACCGCCGTAACCCGGCACGTGATGACCCAGAAACGCTCGGTCCGCCGTGAAGTCGCTGCGGATGTCCCGGGTGGCAACGATTCTGCCGGTGCTCCCTGGATCACCCAATTACCCGGCAGCACCACCAGTCCTTCTGGCATTGCAATCAAGGCCGAAACGGCGCTCGCACTTGTCGAAGCCTTGCATCAGCTTCCTGAAACGCAGGCCGAAGCGATTCGTTTGCGATACATGGAAGGCTTGCCACTGGCATTGATCGTCGAACGGATGGGTAAATCAGATACCGCCGTCGCAGGTTTGCTCAAACGTGGGTTGCAAAAGCTAAGATCGATCATCGACCCCAAGAACAATCCCTACATGTAGCGTCTCGCTAACGGCGGCACTGACCGCCCTACGGTTCCCCGCTGGTAGTTGGCACCTGCCAGAACCGATCCCGGGGCGCCTCGATCATGTCCGGATCGTGCCCAACTAACATTCATTTCTTCCGTACCGTTTCAACACGATTTAATCGACTGTCTATGTCATCGCCTCAGGATGCCGACGATCCGATTGACGAAGCATTCGCGGCCTATTTGCGTTCGGTCGATGAAGGTTCCGTGGGTACACGTGATGAATTCTTGGCAAAGTTTCCGAGCATGGCCCAAGAACTGAAAAGTCTGATGGAAGCGGCCGACGCAATCGACCGGTTCGCAATCAGCCAGTCCGGGGCTTCCGCCCCAGAGCCGATCCCACCGAGTGCCGAGACCGTGGACTCACGCATTTCTGATGCGGATCAATCAGGCGGTGACCCAGCCGAAACGCTTCCCGAAGCCGATCGCGAAAAAGGCGACCCGGGGCCCACATTGCCCTACGACCTCGGCGAATATGAGCTACAAAAAATTGTCGGTCGCGGCGGTATGGGCGTTGTCTATCAGGCACAGCAAAAGAATCTCAATCGCACCGTTGCGGTGAAGATGATCCGTGGCGGAATGCTCGCCTGCGAAAACGACGTACGCCGTTTCTATACCGAGGCGCAAGCCGCCGCTGGGCTGCACCACCCAGGCATCGTTCCGGTATACCAGTTCGGCCACCAAGCGGGGCACCACTTCTTTTCGATGGCATTGATCGAAGGGACCGACCTGCAAAAAAAGATCAATGAGGAAGAGGAACTTTCGATCGAATCGGCGGCGCGTTACGTCCGCGATGTGGCGCGTGCGATCGAACATGCTCACCAAAACGACGTTTTGCATCGCGACTTGAAACCGGCAAACATTCTGGTCGATCAAAAAGATCGGATTCACATTACTGATTTTGGGTTGGCCAAAAACCTCGGTACCGACAGTTCAGTCACCGGGAGCGGTGCCGCGGTGGGTACGCCGAACTACATGGCGCCCGAGCAAGCTGGCGGGCACAGCGACCGAGCGACCAAACAAAGCGACATCTATTCACTCGGCGCGATTCTGTTTGCCTGTATCACCGGCCGTCCGCCGTTAGTTGGCGACTCCATTGTCGATACCCTGATGCAGGTCGTTCATGAACCGGCGCCTCCCATGCGGACGCATCGTGCCGGCGTGCCCCATGACCTGGAAACGATCGTCGCAAAGTGTTTGGAAAAAAGCCCCAAGAAACGTTATCACTCTGCCGGTGCTTTGGCGGAAGACTTAGACGCATTTCTGGAAGGCCGCCCAATCCTCGCTCGTCCACGGGGCCGTTTGCTGCAGCTTTGGCACTGGTTCAGTGGTGTCCCTCTGGTCGGCGCGTTGATCGGGCGAAAAGTCGTTCGATCTTCACCAGGGCATCGTCGCTTCCAAGCGGCAATGTTATTGATGATCGCGATCAGTCCGTTTTTCTTCGTCGGACTGGCAATGCTTTACAGCCACCACATCCAATCGATGCCGGATCATGTCACACTGGCCGGTGGCCTTGACCAAGGCATGTACAACCAAATTTCAACCCGAATTGCTTCCAGACTTCGCGAAAGCCAAGGGATCGCGGTTGAAGTTGTTGGGACTGGCGGATCAATGGATAACCGTCAACGATTGCTCAATCGTGCGGTTCATTTGGCGCCAATGCAAGCGTCAGCGATCAATGACGACCGACTTTGTGTCGTCGCACCACTGTTCTATGAACTTGCGCACCTCTTGGTACGTGGGGCCGACTTCGATCGCAATTCGATCCACATTGCGCCCGAACAGTTGCTCGGTCGCGAAATCGCGATTGGACCTCCCGAAAGCGGCTCACAGGGAACCGCCAAGATGATTTTGGAGTCACTGGAAATTTCTCCCGATGTCTCGCCACGAATCGCAATCGGTTGGTCCGAACTCAACTCCGAACGTGCACCGAATATCGCGTTGATATGCGTGGGAAGCGGAAGCAAACTAATCGTTGATCTGCTGGCCGACGGATGGCAGCTCAAATCGATTCCGCAAAGCATCATGATCTCGATTCATCACCCGACGCTTCGGCCGATGACAATTGATTCATCGGTCTATCCAGGGTCCCCGATTCCGACGACAGGCCTGCCAACGATTGGGACAACCGCATTCTTAGCTTCACGGCGTGACGCTCCAGCTGAACTGGTCCAAGCGACCTTAGAACTTCTCTATCAAAAACCGCTGTTGTTCGCTGATTTGATTCCCCGATTTCGCGCTGCCGAATGGCAGGGATGGGACTTTCATCCGACCGCTCGGCAGTACTTTGCGACGTCGGCAAACGATCGCAAATAATTCGTGCCGCTGGCATAATCGCGATAACCGTCACAGCTTGAATTGCTCATTTACCCAAGCGATGTCTGATTTGCCTCGGACGCTGCACAGGCGGTCACAAGACCTAGTGTTGCGTGAAGCCACCACTTCACTTCACTAGAGAAGCAATTCCTTAGGCTGTCTTGGATGCGGGAAACTGGACATCGCCCGAGGAGATAATGCGCTGGAAGGAGGTGGGTTTTGGCAACCGTTTGCACGCCCCCCCTCGCTATCATGCTTCGGCAACGCCCCTACCCCACCGCGACAACTTCAGCAGACGTAGACCGCTCGACAATGCTCGAAGCGGCGGGTGCCGAACGTCAACACTCTCGATCACTGCGAAGCAAAATCGTCCTCGCCCTGGCACTGATGCTGGGGGTCGTCGTCGGCATCGAAGAATTTGTTCGGCGATACGTGATCGCGACCGAGTTCGCGGCACTCGAGCGAGTCACCGCACTAAAGGAAACCAATCGGGTTCTTTCGGCAATCAACACCGAAATCGATTATCTATCGGAAATGGCGTCTCGCGACATCAATTTCGGCGCCTACTTTCCCGGTGTCGGTTTTAACAATTCAGATGCGACGACACGGATGCAGTGGCGTGCCACCATTGACGACCACGGAAATTGGAACTGGCTGACGAACGATGATACCGACGCGCTCGGTCTCGAACGTATTACCGCACGACTGCAACAACACGGATGGGACGATAGCCCATCGGCAACTGGAATTTCGACCGACAACGACGGCAACTTGGTCCTGTTCGCCGGTTTGAAATTGCCCACGGTCTTGAACGCCGGACATGGGAATGAATTGTACTATGCCGTCGGGCGTCCCTTTGATGCGTTGCTGATCACTGAGCTGCAACGCCGGACCAGCGTCCCCTTTACGATCAACCGCCATCCGATAGACGAACCGCACGACGGCAAACTTTACGTTCAGCCCGTCAACCAATCAATGCTGGCCGTCCACTCACCGCTGCTGAACCCCAAGGGCGAAACGCTTGCCGAGCTTGTGGTGCATTTGCCACGCGACGTCATGATGCGAAGCAAACGCACCACGGCCATCGCTCGCTATCTTTCAATGTGTGGTGTTTGCGGATCGCTGTTGATGCTGTTTCTATTATTACAACGTTTGGTGATCGGACGGCTTGAAATGATTCGTCAACACACCGAACAGATCGCTCAGTCAGGCGTGATCGTTCAACATTCTGACTGCGAAGTCTTAGAGATTGCCGGCAACGACGAAATCGGCCAATTGGCAGAATCATTCGCTAGGATGCGAGACCGACTTGGCGATGCACAACGTCAACTCTCGGATGCGTCTCATGCAGCCGGAATGAGTTTGGTCGCAGACACAGTGATCCACAATGTCGGCAATGTGTTGACCAACGTGAACAGCTTGATGGAAACGGCAACCAAACGGGTCACCCACCTTCGTATCGAGCCACTCGAAAGACTCGCCAGCCGACTCGAATTCGACGACGCTGACGAAGCGTTCCGCAAGGCAACGCCAAAATACTTACATCGACTCAGCGAGACTCTCGAGGAAGACAAGCAAGACCTTGTCAGCTTATTGCATACATTGAACGACAACATTCAGCACATTCACCAAGTCATTGGCGACCAACGCAAGCACACCAACCAATCGGTCAATTGGAATCTCTTGTCGCTCAACCGATTGGTTGAAGAAGCGATCGCTTGTGTCGAAGCCAAGCTGCACGAAGACAACGTCGAAGTAGAACTAAAACTCGATTCAAACGTTCTGGTTTGGAGTGACCGATCAATGTTGCTCCAGGTGTTGATCAACATCATCGCCAATGCAGGCAACGCATCGTGCGGTCTCGAACCGGTTGGTCGTCGCCCGTTATTGCGAGTTGACATCATCACCACCAAATCGGCCGCGCGAGTTCGCTTCCGTGATAACGGATGCGGCATGGACAAGGCTACGCTCGAACGCGTCTTTGACGCTCACTTTACGACACGTGAAGCTGGCACCGGCTTGGGCCTGCACTTTTGCGCCAATACGTTGAAACGTCTTGGCGGATCGATCGAGGCATACAGCGAGGGCCCCAATTTAGGTGCGACCTTTATCGTGGAATTGCCACTAACGAAGCCGACCGCCAAACCACACGATGAAGGCAATCGTTCCTCCGAAGCGTTCCGCCCAACTCCAGATGACACGGTGAAATTGCACCCCGCGACATCATCCGGCGATAGCGGGGACAGCCATGACTGATTTTCAAACCGAACGCCGAATACTGATTATCGACGATCAGTCACAGATCCACGAAACGTTCACCCGCATTTTTCGTGACGACCGACGTCACGAAGACTTGGACGATTTCGAAGCACGGTTTCTAGACACTCAACCCGATTCGATGCCCGACGACGATCACTTCGCGTCAGATGCTCCCGTCTTTTCGCTCACCCATGCCTACAGCGGTGAAATTGGTGTCGAAACCGTCCGTAAATCTCTTGAGCACGACATGCCGTTCTCGGTCGCATTTGTCGATATGCGAATGCCGCAAGGGATTGACGGTTTGCAAACCATTCAAAAGATTTGGGAAATCGACAAGGAAATCCAAGTCGTCATCTGCACCGCATATAGCGATCACACTTGGGACGACATCGTCGACGCATTGGGTTACAACGACCGTTTGCTGCTGCTACGAAAACCGTTTGCACACGACGAAGCAAGACAACTTGCACTCGCGTTAAGCGAAAAATATCGTCTTGCGATCCGTCAAAAAGAAAAACTAACCACCCTCCGAAAAGAAGTCGACCGCCGACGAAAGGCCGAGTCAGAACTGCGTGATATCGCTCATCGTGATTCGCTGACCGATTTACCCAACCGACCCTACCTGATCGCGAAGCTTGAATCGGTACTCGCAGACCAAGGTCCGGATCGGGAAACCTATGACGCACTGCTGTTTCTCGACCTCGACAACTTTAAAATCATCAATGACTCACTCGGCCACGACGCCGGTGACGAATTGCTGAACCAAGTTGCGATGCGGCTTCAAGAATGCGTCCGCGAACACGACACGTCTTCACGGGCAACCGATTCGGCGCCTGAGTTCCGATTCGGCGACAACGACAAAACCGTGCGACTAGGCGGCGACGAATTCGTCGTGCTGCTGGAACGGATGATCCATCGCGACGACGCACTTCGCGTCGCACAGCGAATCGTCAAAAGGATTTGCGAACCGTTCCAAATCGGAAAGCGGCTGGTAACCGTGGGCACGAGCGTTGGCGTCGCCTTCCTAGACCACAACCTGTCTGATGCCCACGACGCGCTGCGAAACGCGGACACCGCGATGTACCAAGCGAAGAACTCGGGCAAAGGCCAAATCGCAGTGTTCGATCAGACGATGCACGACGCGATCGTCGCCCGCCACGAACTCGAAGACCAACTTCGAACAGCACTCAGGGACGAACATTTCGAATTGCGTTATCAACCGATCGTCAACCTAAAAGACGGACAAATCCAAGGCGTCGAAGTTCTTTCGCGTTGGCGCGGACAAGACGGTGCCTACGTCCCGCCGAGTAAGTTCATCCCGATCGCAGAAGAAATCGGCTTGATGAGCCACTTTGGCGAATGGGTGCTCGAACACTCGATGCGTGAATTCGGCAGACTGATGCGTTCCTTTTCGGAACCCGAACGTCCAAACGTCTACCTGGGCGTCAACGTGTCACGTCGCCAATTAGCCGATCCGTTTTTCGCGAACCGATTAAGCGCTATCATCGAACGCACCCAATTTCAATGGGATTTGAAATTGGAGATGTCCGAAAATAGCGACGCACGCCACAGCGAACGTTCGGTGCAGACAATGCACGAACTGTCGCGAATGGGAATCGGAATCCACATCGACGACTTCGGAAAAGGCAGCTCGTCATTGACCTGTTTCCAGGAATACCCTGTTGAAACAGTCAAGATCGACCGAACCTTCACCGCATCGATCGTCGTCGATCAAGGTCGCGCGATTATTGCCGAAGCGATCATGAAACTGGCTCATCACCTGTCTGCGAAAATCGTCTGCCAGGGTGTCGAATCGCCACTTCAGGTTAGCCTGCTGCAACAGTGGAAATGCGACAGCGCTCAAGGCTATCTGTTCGCACCGCCAATGACCTTGGACGGACTCCGCAGCATCTTGGTCGATCCGACAACCAGCCGTGGCATTCAATTGGTCCGATCGGGACAAATCATCCCGATTCAATTGCCAATTTCGCCGGGAATCCCCTTCGTCACGCGCGACTGATTACTCGGGCTCGGAAATCAATGATCGTGCTCGTCGTGATCATGCCCTTCGTGGCCATGATCGTGTGACAGGTTTCCGGTAAAAGATTTCCCGTCGATGTTGACCACGATCACACCCTCCGCACCTCGATCCATCCAGTCCGACAAGTCCGGGTCCGCCGACGCAAATGCAGACGCCTTTCCCGATTCTTCAGCAGGCGATGCCACTGCGGCAAGATCGAATGACTTGACCTTGCCTTCTAGCTTCAAACTGACCGTGAGCGTCTCTGCAGGAATCGAGACCGGTTCCGTCGCGGTTCCATCGAGCGTGTACATGGTAACGCCCGCATCGGAATGCACGAATTCAATGTGGTACGCCTCCTTGCCCAACTCGATCAACTCCCCACCGTGAGGTCCGTGTTCAGGATGCATTTCCATTTCTGGAGGCATCTCATCCATCACCACTGGAGTCTCACCACTTGCAGTCTCTTCTTTTTTATTGGAGCAGCCGCTGATCGCGACAGCTGCAATCAAGATCGAAAAATAGAATCGCTTCACCGAAATGTCCTCACTGTTTTGTTTGACCGGTGTGGGAAAGTCACGACTCACAGAGTGTGACTGCCCCGGTTTCCAGACGAAGTAAAACGACTCGCGTCTAATGTTCGTGCTTTGTCGCAAATCCGTATTGCTTGAGCCAAGCTTCCCATTGATGGGCTTCTTTGTGGCTCTTCAGCGACAACTGCTGCCACTTCACGCAGCGGTACTTCACGTCCTGGTGTCCTCCGTGGCTACTGACCGAGACTTCGCAGCGAAGCTTCTTCAGTGTTGCCACCAGTTGCTCACCTTTTTTGCCAGACTCGGCATGAGCCGTTTTCCAGTTTTCGAGTCGATAGTTGACCAACTCGCGTTGAGGTGAGTTCGCAACAGTACCAGCACCATCGCCCGCGCTGGCGACATCGCCATCCAAGGCAACCATCGAAACAACTGACAACACACCGAAGATCAATCCTTTTAGCATCTCGTTTCTCCTATCAATCAAAAGTTCAACCGACGTCAATCAACATTCATTCGGGGACGGTTGAAATTTCCCCAAATGCAAGTTCATCATCTTTGGCAACGATCTTTTTCCCGGCACCGACACCAACGGCCCAAAACAATGCCGGCCGTACAAAGAATTCGGCAATCGTACTGGTGATCAAGCCGCCAACGATCACCGTCGCAATCGGATATAGGATTTCTTTCCCTGGCTCACCTGCGGCCAAAGCTAGTGGCAGCAACCCGATCCCACTGGTCAACGCCGTCATTAAAACGGGTGCCATCCTTTCTTGGCCGGCGCGACGCACCATCGACTGCGTCCACGACTCGCCTTCTTCTTTCACCAAATGGATATAGTGATTCAGCAGTAAGATTCCATTGCGGCTGGCGATTCCACAGAGTGAAATGAAGCCGACCATCGCCGCGACGGTCAAATTCTGTTCGGTAATCGCGAGTGCCGCGACGGCCCCGACAAATGCGGTCGGCAGTGCGACAAGTACCTGCATCGCGAAATTCACATTACCAAACAGGGTGAACAACACCAAAAACATCCCGAGGAATGCGGCCGCACTTAATAGGGCGAGTCGCCGCGAGGCTGACCTTTGACTTTCAAACTGACCGCCATATTCAATGAAATACCCCGGCGGCAACTCAACGCTTGAAAGCCTGTCCTTGATATCGCTAACGACGTCAACGACGCCTCGATCCGCGACGTTAGCCTGCAAGACGATTCGTCGTCGAACCTGCTCACGTTTGATTGTGTTTGGGCCACCACTTTCATAGATTTTTGCGACTGTCTCCAACGGCAATCGCCCACCATTTGGAAGTGGCACCACCAATCGCCGAAGCTTTGACAGGTCTTCGCGATATGGCTCGTCCATTCGAACCAGCAAATTAAAGCTCCGTTGTCCCAATAACACTTGGCTGACCACGGTTCCGTTCATTGCCGTTTCAACCATTTCCATCACCTGTGCTGGGCGCAATCCGGCCTGTGTCAACGCGGGCCGATCGAGCTCAATGCGAAGCTGTGGAATATTGGTCTGCTGTTCGATCATCACGTCGGCCAGTCCAGGGATGTCGCTAATGACCGACTTCATCTCCTCCGCCTTTTTGCGAAGCAGATCTAAATCATCCCCATAGAGCTTGATACCGATTTGAGCTTTCACTCCAGAAATCATGTGGCTGATCAAGTGGGCGAGCGGTTGCTCGGTGCTGGAAACCACGCCGGGGATTTCGTCCATTGTTTGACGAATCTGCTGAATCGTCAGCTCACGATCCGCGTCTTCTTCGATCTCCAGAAACATCTCGGTGACATTCACGCCCTCGGCATGCTCATCAAGCTCTGCCCGCCCGGTTTTGCGTGCCACCGACCGAACTGCCGGAATCTTGATCAATGCCTCTTGCGCTGCCATGCCGATCTTGTTGCTAGTCGCCAGCGAAGATCCCGGCGGCAACAACGCATTGACCTGCACGCAACCTTCGTTGAAAGGCGGCAAAAAATCGTTTTCAAGCCGAAACAGTGTTGTTGCAGCGAACAGAACCATTAACGCTGTCACCACAAGCACGGGGGCCGCATTTCGAGTACTAAATCCGATTGCCGAATTCACCATACCGTGAAGCCCAACCAACAGTCTGCCCTCCTCTGCCTCTTCGCCACCGAGCAACCGTTCGGTCAAAACCACGCCGCCCCAAACCAACGGAGTCAAAAGCAGGCTATAGATCCACAGATGGTTGCCCCATTGATCACCCAGCCCAACCATGTGCAAGATTCGTGGGATTACCCAGCCAACCGACAGCACTGCGATCCCAAATGAAAACAGCGGTGTTACCCATCGCCAAGTTCGGTTCCCGACCAACAGCAACGACGACAAAGCGGGTGTCACGGTCAGCGAAACGACCAGTGACGCCAACAATGACACGACATAGCCCATCGCCATTGGCACGAACAGCTTGCCTTCCATTCCTTCGAGCGCAAAGAGCGGCAGGAAAACCAACACCACGATCGCTGTTCCGTACACGACGCTGCTGCGAACCTCGACGCTGGCACGGTACACCACACCGATCGCCTCCGTTGCATGAAGAATTGCTGATTGTTTCTCGGCACGCTTTTGCGAACGCCATTCTTTAAGACGTCGAAAGATGTTCTCCACATCAACGATCGCATCGTCGACAAGCTCGCCAATTGCGACCGCGATTCCGCCCAGCGTCATCGTGTTGATCGAAAGCCCCATCGCGGCAAATACGATCGCGGTCGTAACGATCGAAAGTGGAATCGCAGTCAGGGTGACGAACGTCGTACGGAAATTCAGCAAAAACAGGAACAAGATGACCAGCACCAAGACGCCACCGTCGGCGAGTGCTTCGATCACGTTGTCGATTGCCCGATCAATGAACGCTCGTTGCGAGTAAACCTTTTCGATACGAATATCGCCGGGCATCGTTAGCTTCAATTCGTCCAGCGCCGACCGAATCGCGTCATCAACCGCTCGGGTGTCAGCTCCAGGCTGCTTGTTGATGGTCAAAACAACTGACGGACCACCTTCAATCGAATCGTCGGGTTGGCGTATCAGCGCGGACGAATCACCGCGTTTGACCTGCGGGCCTTCAACAACCCTGGCAACATCAGCCAACGAGATCGGTCGGTTCCCACGCATCACCACGACAATTTGCCGCAAGTCGTCCAGGCCGGTGATCCGTCCAAGCCCGCGAACGAGTAATTCGTTGCTTCCACGTTCATCCAAGTAACCGCCCGTCGCATTCAGATTCGACTCATCAACCGCGGTATGAACATCAGCGATCGTGAGATCAAATTCGCGAAGCTTGTCGGGGTCAAGCAGCACTTGATATTGCATCCTGCCGCCACCCATTGTGAATACTTGCGAGACACCGGGAATGGTCAACAATCGTTGGCGCACGACCCAATCGGCGAGGGTACGAACTTCCATCGGCTGCGTTTCTTCGCCTTCGCTCCACATCGCATACATCAAGATCTGCCCCATGATCGATGAAATCGGTGCTAGGGTAGGCTTGATCCCACTGGGCAGAGTCTCTTGGGCGAGCTGCAAACGCTCGTTAACAATTTGACGGTCGTTATAGATGTCGGTCCCCCAGCCAAACTCCACGTAAATCACCGACAAGCCGATCCCACTGCTGCTACGCACGGCTTCAACGCCGCTGGCTCCGTTGAATGCGGTTTCGAGTGGAAACGTAATCAGTGCTTCGACCTCTTCCGGGGCCATCCCCGGGGCTTCGGTCATGACGACCACTCGTGGTCGGTTTAAGTTTGGGAAGACATCGATCGGCAAACTGAAGGCACGCCATGCGCCGCCGATCATCAAGATCACGGCGACTGCCAAAACGACGAGCCGGTTTTTCAGCGAAAAACGGATGATAGAATCAAGCATGGTGGCATTCCGCCCAATTGGTTGTGCGTGGACGCGGTAACAGTCGACGTCACAAGTTGGTGACACCGCGTCGTGTGAGACAGGTCGATGTCAGTCGCAATCAATTCCGATTGCGACTGACGCATAAACGGGCAGAGTTACCTAGTGGTTGTGCCCCGCATGTGGATCGATCTCACCACCACTTTTGTTCTTGATTGCCATCTGCAGTTGATGTGCGCCACTGACCGCGACCGTCTGGCCCGGCCAGAGTTGACCGTCATTGGCGATCGCAACGTTCATTGAGTCGCCCGCCAATACATGGACGGACACGCGGTCGAAATGATCATTGTTTTGGACAAAGACGAATCGTTCGGGCCCTTCTTCGGCAACCGCCTCTTTAGGAACCACAATCGCTTCCTCAAGCGTCTTCGTCGGTACCCGCACCGTCAATCGCTGCCCCGGCTTGTATCGCCAACTAACAAAACGCTCGTCGCCAACGAGGACACTGCGTTCGACTTCGTTCGATAGCGAAACATAAAACGGCAACGCTCGCGAAACGCGATCGACTTCGTTGCCCAAGTAAACGATCCTTAGACCGTCGATGATCGATTGATCTACCGCACCAAGATCCATGACCGCTTGCAGGTCTGCTTTCCGATTGGCAGCCTCGCGTAACGTCTCGCTATCCCGCTGAAATGCCGAACCTTCGATCAGAAGCTGGCTATAGTCCGATAGTTGGGCGAGGCTTTGCCCTGCCTGGACCGACTGTCCTCGGCTGACCATCAAATCGGTGATCAGAAACTCGGCATCGATGTGTTCTGGATGCGGTGGAGCTGGCTGAACAACGTTGGCGAATCGTGTCGTTGCCCATGAGGCGGCTTGCATTTGCGAAGCTCCATGAACGCCCGCGTGCCCCGAATCCTGGTGACGGTTCGATGCATCAAAGGGCATCCCCGGCGGCAAACTCGGCTCGCTAGAGTCATGATGAAGCGATCGATCAGAGTGCAAGATGGGCGCAAAGACGGTGACTTCGCGGACCAACTCTCGAGACTGTTCGATTTGATTGATCTGCTCAACTGTCAAGCCGTGAAGCAGCATCGATTGTCTCGCGGCCTGCAAACTGGCCAACAACCGGTCGCGTTCATACTCGCGTTCAATTCGTTTGCTCGCCGCAATTGCCCCGGAAGACGCGATCGATGTCAAACGCTGAATTTCACGGCGTTCGACATCAAGCTGTCCCAAGGAAGTCAAAAAAGCTTCTTGGGTGTTAACCAAATCCTGGTGTGTCAAACGCAGCGTAAACAGCGGAGTCCCACTGGCAACCATCTCCCCACGCGAAATACGGATCGAACTGATGACGCCAGTCAAGGGCGAAGTGATTTCGACGTGCGTGCGACCAGGCCACGGCATCACGACACCAGGAATTTCGACATACTCCTTGAAAGGCTGAACCGTCGCGACCCGTGTCGTAAGACGCAGATTTGCCCGCGCCTGAGCACTCAATTCGATCGAATCCGCCTCCGAATGACCGGCGTGATCATGATCGTGCCCGGCATGGTCATCATGCTGATCGTCGTGCCCTTCATCGCCATGATCATGGTCGTCGTGTGTTTCGATTGCTCCGGCGAGTGGCCAACCGTTGTCCGCGGGAATGTCAGTCCATAGATAAAGCCCGACAACAACCGCCAGGCCGATCGCGACCAACGTCGCCCGGGGACTGCGTAGCAAGTTGACTCGTTTTAGAGATTGATTCATGGAACGGAATCGTTAGTGTCGAATGAATTTCGAACGGTACCCAATGGTCGCGCAGCAATGCGTGCACGGCGTTTAGGACCGACGTCTATCAGATGCAATTTGCGTTTGTAGCGACACGTTGCCAAATCAGACAACGGACACGCTACATCGACGTCAAACGATCAAATCAACCACGTGCAGAGAGCTGCACATCGACATTGTGGGCGATCGTAAAAAGTGGCAAGAGTCCTGTGCTGGCCGATATACCGCACGACCTCTTTGGATACCGTTGGCGGTTCGACAAAGACGACGAGGGCAACCGCATCGTGAAACGACGCGGCGAGCAAGTTCTCGGTCGAAGGCACAAAACTGCAACGGACACTGCCATCGCCACACGGCCGACCATGACCATGTGGTGCCGATTCACAACACAGGCAATAGCTGGAGACGACTTCGTCACTGCGATGCTCACAATGATCGTGATGGGCACCGGTTGCTGGCGACGCGATCTCGCCATGACAGCACGATTCATGGCCGTCAGTAGAAAGTTCCTGCTGTCCGTGCGTATGCAAACAGCCCCTCTCCGCGTGAATCGCCTCGCCATCGACGTGGACATGCCCCTCACAAGCGCATGCTGCATGCAGTGAGCATCCGAATACCGAATGCACCAGCAAAGCAATGGCGGTGATGAAACGAAATGGGAACACGACGTTAAATCGATGAAAATCGAGTTAGTTCGGGCGAAGGAACGGAAACGTTTTCATTATCGGATTGCCGACGCTGTCCGTCCAGTTCGAAATGTCAGAACAGGCTAGACGTTGATCCTCCATGCCGAAAACCCCACTGCCACACCACTGCTGGCATCGACACACCTATCATGGTAACCCCGCCCTGTCCCGGCGATACCGCCCCCCCTCGCTCGAGAGAAGCCCGTGTCACAGCCCAACCGCCGCTCGATTCTCAAGCATTCCGCTTTCCTGGCACTCGCGACTGCAAGTGCCAACTCGGTGAAAGCCCTCACGCAAACGCAAGAATCACCCAAATGTCCCATCGGTTTTGGTAGCTACGGACTACCGAACACGACTGCGATTCAAGCGATCGAACGTGTCGCGGCAGTAGGTTTCGATTCCATTGAATTGGCAGCGATGCAGGGATATCACGCCGCGCCGGATGTGCTTCGGCCAAACGATCGCGATGCTCTGCGTTCTTGTCTGGCGAAACACGACCTACGATTAGGCGCACTAATGGGATTGCCCAATCCGGCGGCAAACCAACACGCTTCACAAAACGCCTGGGTGCAACGCTTGCTCGACTTGGCAATCGATCTCTGCCCCGAACAACCGCCACTGATCCAATCTGTTCTAGGTGGTGGAAACTGGGAAGACAAGAAAACCCTGTTTTGTGATGCGTTGGGAGCATGGTCCGAACTGGCTAATCAAGCCAACGTTCGCTTAGCGATCAAACCGCACCGGGGTCACGCGATGTCGTTGCCGGAACACGCGATCTGGCTGTTCGAACAACTCGGTAATCCAAGTTCGCTGTGTATGGTTTACGATCCAAGTCACTTCGCATTTCGCGGTCTGACGCTAAGTGATACCGTCGCCGAATCGCTTCCCTATACCGGCTACATCGTTCTGAAAGACGCCGTGCAAGAAAACGGCACAGTGCGGTTTGCATTGCCTGGTGAAGCTGGGACGATCCCACATGCCGCGATCATCAAACAGTTTCTTGAAGGCGGATACGACGGCGAAGTTTGCTGCGAAGTCAGTTCGCAACTCTGGCGTCAGGACAACTACAAACCTGATCAAGCAATCCAAGTTTGCTTTGACAACTTGACCTCAATCGTCAACGGTCCCAGCTAGCTCAGAATCCGCTTCTGACATTGCCGCTTGGCGTGCTTCCTTGTAAAGCCGCTTTGGGATTTCGGTCGTGTTCGGCGTGCCCCATCGCCTGCTGCCCGAGTCAAATCGCGGAACGACGCCAACCGCCTCGATCATCTTTTCATAAAGCTCCACATCCGAAACGCTTGCCCCGGTCGAACTAGCCACTTGCCGAGCTTCCCACACCCAAAGGTCGATGGGCAATCCCCATTCGACCACCGTATCGATGGCGGATTGCAATCGCCGCGGGTCGATTTGGCGTTTTTCTTGCATCGTGGGATTCGCATGATGAGAAAGACACACGCCGAGTAGCTTTGCATAGACTAAGTCTGAAAACCGACCGTCGTAGAGATCCGCATGCGCCCGCGCAAAACTGACCAACTCTCCTTCTTCTCCATACCACTGCGGCAATAACTTGAACGCGATGGCTTCGGCAACACCAATGCTTCCTGGATAGAGTTCGACACAACGACGTGCGAGGTCGTTCACGCCAACCAATGGCGAAGTACCCGGACGGTGGTCCATTTGCACATGAACGAGGGTTTCAAGGGCAAGCAATGGTGGCTCTTTAACTTCGGCACACACCTCACTCAATTCGTTGTAAGCGAGCTCGTTATGTTCGTTGAACGTTTCCCATGCTTTTGCCGAAACAGTGTTGCCCATCCCGTTTCCGCGGGCATCCCAAGCAATCCGATGATGCCTGAAACCGCTCACAGAACGAGCCAGCACTCCGCCTTGTTTGTGCCAAGATCGGATCTTTTCGAGAACTAACCGTTGTTCCTCGGGCAAGTCATCGCCTTGTTGCTCGAGATAGTTCCATCGATAGCTGACGCGAGAGAGCAAAAGCTGTTGCAGATCACTCGGTGCACCAAGAGCTGAATACCGGGTCTGCCTTCCCAATGCCTCGTAGAGTCGTTCGACTTCGTCGAGGGGATATTGATTGACAATGTAGTATCCGAGTTCACTGACCTGCCAATGGTCAGCGGTGTACCACACCGTGCGGCGGGAGACATTGATTCCTCGCTTGTCCAAGATCGCCACCACGCTACCGCCGTCGCTACAGAGAAGCCTCTGTGGTTTGTAATCCAATTCGATTGGGGCCGAATGCGTATAGTTGGCCGGTGCAAGATCGTAAATCACCCATTGCAATTTCCCACGAACCAAACGCTCGCCGGTCACCAAGAACGAGTACGAATCAGTAGACCACGAATACGAACAAGCCAAGTTCGGCGGCCAGTACGAATGTGCCATTGCTAGATGGTCAGCAACTTTCCCCTCTGCGTTTTCTTTTTTGGACAGTACTTCAATCGTCGGCCCATCGACCCAACAATGACTTTCGGATCCGGCAACGACATGCGGATGCTCCGTTTCGAATTCAAAGCCGACCTTCTGTTGCAACCAAACGTTCTGGTCGTTCCGATGGTAAAGCAGAGGGACCGACACATCAGCGATGATCGACTTGCCGTTGGAAAATAAATCCATGTCACGAACGTTGGTGCCATCGGAATTGATTTGCGACAACCCTTCAAGCGTCGCTTCTCCGCCCCAAAGTGTGCCTGATTCTGTCAGTAAAACGAGTACGTCACCACTCGGGCTGACTTTCCATTTTGCAATGGTCTCCCCCAGTCCTTTTATTTCATTTTGGACACTTCCGTCCCGACTGCTGATACGGCAGATTCTGTCATCGGAGGCAACCAAGAAGTCTCGGGTGTTCCCACAAAAACAAATCGCATGCGGCTGACGGGCCCATTCCCCTGGCAAAGCGAAACTGCCAAGGCGTTTCGCCGTTTCCAAGTTGTACAACTCGACATGGTCACTATTTAGCGTCACCAATCGCTTGCCATCCAACGATAAATCGAACGACCGGGGACCGTTGAACGCATCCATCGGAATGCTGACAACCGATTCCATCGACTCTGGTTTTTGTGAGTAGGCTTGTTCGATGAAACTCAGCGAATCTTCACTCAAGTTCAAATCCGTGCATTCAACGATCGGATCGTCAAACCGACTATCCATCGAAAACTTTTGCTCAAACGATTTCAGGTATGCCATTGGAACTGGCTTCCAGACCTGAAGCTCTCCAGATGCGATCGTCCAGTCGCTTCTCGCCGCCGGAACGGTCTCCGGCCATGCGACCACGGTCTGTTCCGCGTCGATCGAGACGGTGTGACTTATCACGCTGTCGCACCCACCAAGAAAAACCACCCCCAAAAAGCAAACACAAACCTGTCGCAATACCGCGGCGAAATCTTTGAATGCGTTCACAGCGATGTTCCTTCCAATTCGTCGTTCACTTCGTCGGCCTTCTGTTCCGTGCTTCTAGCGCCGCCAAAGAAGCTCTCCATCAGACCTCCAAACCCAGACCTATTCGATCCACCGCTTGACTCGGTCGGCTCACTCGAGACGTTTTTTGATTGACCGCCATATATTCCAAAGGCTGAAAAATCATCGACGTTAGTCAAGGTGATTGGGATTTGGACATTTGGGACTAAACCCATCGCGACTTGTCCGAATGTTGGCTGAGTGCTGTTGATCGATTGTTGCCATTGCTTCATTGCTTCGAACTCAACGAAATCGGAGCGATCCACGATGCGTTGTTCGGACATCAGAAACGCCGATACGCTCGGATCCAAATCACTGCCAATGGGATCCAAGACCAGCGATGTTTTTCGGCGCATCAATTCGACGACCTTTCGTGAGTTCAATTCGCAATCATTTAAGACCAAAAACTGCAGATCCCAGTCCGCGATCAAATCGAAAATTCCATTAGCCACCGTCGTCCCCGACAAATCCAACTCACGCAAACCGGTGGCAGGCGTTAGTTGCCGAAGCGTGTCAGGATCGATTCCGATATTTACGAGCGAAAGCACCTGCAACGTTGGCATCGTGCCAATTGATGCCAACTCGCTTGGTTTTATTTGACAGTTTCCCAGTCGAACACTTTGCAACGATTTAGACGCTAGCAGGTGTCCAAGCTGACGCCTGTAATCTGTGTTTGACTGAGGTCGAGCGATTCAAGCTGTGTCAAATCTCCCCAAGCTCGAACGACCTCGTCATCAACGTTGCAACCCGCCAAGCAAAGATGCTTCAGTGAAGCAACTGGAATCGACTTGAGCGATTCACTAGAGGCTGACGCATAGGCGAGCGTCAATGTCGCCAATCGCTCTGAATGGCTGATCGCTTCCACAATGGAATCATCGACACGGTCTCCACCCGCCGCGAAGTACTCAAGATTTTGCAAATCGGAAAGCTGAACCGTTGCCGGAAGTGGTGCCGCGAATGAAAGACCTCGGAGATTGGGTGCTCCTTGGATGTGAACATCATTTTCAACCCAAGCAAAATCGAAGGCCGAATTTAGACTGGGCATATTGCGGATCTGCACCGAGCGAAAGACGCCTTGCGACAATGATTCCGCCAACAGCGTCTTCAAATTTGGATGATCGCTCAGATGGAGGTCTTCTGTGGATTGCCGAAAAACGAAGGCTGCGTCTTGCGAATCTTCGAATTGGAGCGATTCGATGCTTGGAAACGCATCCAACAATCGCCCCAGCTTGGCGGGAGTAAAGACAGAACTGTCGACTTGCAACTTCATTAGCTGCGGCATTGGCGAAAGCTTTGTCAATTGCTCCAAGCCGATTCCTGTACCGACCAATCGCAATTCTGCCAACCGCGAGTTGGCTCGCAAGGGCGCGAGTTCCACGCCCGACAAATCGACTCCATTGAAGTCAATTATTTCCGGACCATCACTTGCTGCTAGCCCATCGACCAAAACCACCTTTGAACGCTGGGATATCGCATTTGAATGTCGATAGCCGGACGAATCGTATCGACTAACATCGACATAGGCACCCTTTAATTCAGGCAGCCTTGAGAGCCGAATCTGCTCGACTTCGGAAACATAAAAGCTGATCGAAGCCAGCTTCGGTAGCTGATCAATTTCAAAGCGCCTGACCCAAAGCGTGGAAGGATATTTTTCGCCGCGTGCCAGTCGGTTGGCAATGTTATCCTTTAGCAAAGTGATCTCGGGCAACACTGGCAACTGGGTCAGTTGCAAGGCATAGCACTGCAGTTGATCCAGCTTAAGTTCTTCCAGCTTCGGCAGATTGGCGAGCTTGATTTCGAGCAACCGTGAATTGACTTGAAGTTCCAAATCGTTCACTGTCAGCCGCCTCAATTCCGGCCAATTTTCGATTTCGATTTTGTCACTACGATCATAAGGACGAGGAAGCGAAAGCTCGACCACGTTTTTCGACCAGGGCGGCGTTCCCAATTCGGCAAGCGTCAGATCCGTCATTCGCAAATCCAACCGCCGTAGCTTGGGCAGTTCCAGCGATGAAATTGCCACCGCGGGAACGTTCGAACGAATCAAGTTGAGTGTTTCCAGACGTGGTAACGCGCCGATTACTCGAACGGTACCCTGATCGATCGATCGGCCTGCAATCCGCAGATCGTCCAGATGAATTCGACCACTTAACTGATCCAATAGACGCAAGTCATATCCATCACCGCCGATCCGAAAGGATGTCAAGTTGTCGGCTCGCAGCGTTTCATTCAACACCGCGTCACTCGGCGACTCCAGCCGTACACCACGGACACTGCAACACAGCCTTGCGTACGCCTGCGGAATGCAGTCCGCAATGACCTTGGGCAACCATGCCGAGATTGCGATTCCATGTCCTTGAGCCGCCATCGAACTTTGGTACTTCAGAAGCTTCGTTTGCTCCATCTCCAAATATTGATACCCACCGATTCCGACAGCAGTCAGAAAAGTTGCCACCAACAGATCGGAAATTGTCAAACTTGCACGCCCGCTGCGTTTTTGCTTGATTTTTTTCCGATAGAGATAAACGCCGACCACAGCGATTGATGCAACGAGTGAGACGAGGTTCAACATCAGCGCTGACCACGAAAACGCCTCAATGGGATGGTCGCCCGCATAGCGTATCGAGTACCGAAAGGGCATCCCCGCCATGATCGGTAACGCAGACATTTGGTTTTGAAAGTCAACGTCAATTGCGACACCGCCTGTGGCGTAGCGTTCGACGTATTGATAGGGAAGATTCAAGATGACAAACACTGACACCATCAGCGCCGACGCAAACAAGACAGCATTCCGAGCTCGAGTCGCCTTGTAATCAGAATCCGCATGACCTACTTCCGTCGTCGCTGTCGTAATTCCCTCTTCAAGTCTCTCTCCCTTTTCCTCCACAGCCAACTCGGCGTATTGATTTGAACTAGGTTCTGTGGATGAGATTTTTTCCGTAGCCATCAAAGTCCCGAATGAGCGAGCGATGTTCTTCGGGGGATATAATGAACCACCCCGCAGGGCCAATCAAGTTCTGTTCGCACTATCTGGAGCAGCAGGAAGTCGGAACCTGCACATCAGTGGATTCTTAGCTTTCCTCGGTTGAACGCTCTCCATCACGACGCCATCGCTGGGTATAAAAATTCGAAGCTTCGAAAGCGGATCCTATTTAACGTCAAACAAGACAACGGAAAAATGACAACGGCTCTCTCATTCTGGGTCTTTGATGCGGATGGGTTTCCGGCTCGCTGGCACTGTGGCTCTGGCTGGTCAGACGAACCCTACGTTGGTTGGATGCATGTCATTTCTGATGTCGTTACCTGGACTGCTTATCTAGCGATTCCGGTCATGCTGACGCTGTTTGTCCGCAAACGCAACGACGTTGTTTTTCCCAAGATTTTCTGGCTGTTCTGCGCGTTTATCGTTTCCTGTGGGACCGTTCACCTCATCGAAGCGATCATCTTCTGGTGGCCGGTCTACCGGCTTTCAGCAGTCATCAAGGTTTTCACCGCACTGGTTTCCTTTGCGACCGCCATCGCGATGATTCGAATTCTTCCGGTCGCGGTCACCCTGCCGGGGCTTGCTGCGGTTAATAAGCAGCTCAAACGCGAGATTCAAACGCGAAAGGAAACTGAAGCTGAACTCGCGAAGATGAATCAGGACCTCGAAAGTTTCGTCTCGATCGCTTCACATGATCTCCAAGAACCATTGCGGAACATCATCTCCTATGCGGACCTTTTGAAGCAGGACTTGGGCGATAACCTAAGCACCGATGCGCACCAAGACTTGGCGTTTATCACGTCTGCAACCGGGCGGATGCAACGACTGATCAACGACCTGCTGACGTTTTCCAGAACCAGTCGGCATGATGCAACGTTTTGTCCGACTCCACTTGACGAATGTGTCAATGAAGCTCTCGAAATCCTTCACCAACGCATCCAGGATTCCAATTGCACCATCGAGCGTACACCGCTTCCTGAGCTCGCGGTCGATGCGACGCTACTTGTTCAGCTCTATCAAAACCTCATCAGCAACGCGATCAAATTCACCGATCACGAAAATTCTGTCATTCAGATTACCGCGAAACAGGTCGATGGCGTTTGGGTGATGAGCGTCTGCGACAATGGGATAGGTATCAAAGAGGAATTTGCCGAGCAAATCTTTTCCCCCTTCAAACGACTTCACGGGATGTCAGAATATGAGGGTACCGGGATCGGGTTAGCCATCTGCCAAAAAGTTGTCGAACATCACGACGGCCGTATTTGGGTAACGTCCCAACCGGGGAAAGGCTCGCAGTTCCATTTCACTTTGACGCCCGACCTATCCGCCAGCACGACCGACGAATGAAAACGGATTCGAAATCAAGTCTGGGGTCTGTCATTTTGATGATCGACGACAAC
This sequence comes from Rhodopirellula sp. MGV, assembly GCF_002251265.1. Classification (NCBI taxonomy): domain Bacteria; kingdom Pseudomonadati; phylum Planctomycetota; class Planctomycetia; order Pirellulales; family Pirellulaceae; genus Rhodopirellula; species Rhodopirellula sp. MGV. The sequence goes on from NZ_NPDI01000063.1 coordinate 100,878, forward strand.
CCAGCCGATGCGCATTTGGTCAAGCGTTTACTGGCATCCGTTGATGGAACACCCTATAGCTTTCTACACGTCGACAACGCCCCCACCGGCCTGACGACGCTTAGCGGTCAAACGGTTGATTGCGTCGTGCTCGATTATCAACTCGGGGCCGTTAGCGGAATCGAAATCCTGACTCAGATTCGCGCGTCGGGGAATGATGTTCCTGTCATCGCCTTGACCGGTGAAGGTTCGGAATTCGTTGCGGTCGAGACGATGAAAGCCGGGGCTCAAGATTACTTGGTCAAAGGCCAGGTCACTGCGGACCGCTTGCATCGATCCATCGTCAACGCGACCAAAACCGTCGAGCTCGAACGACAGCTTGAGGAACAAAAATCAGAACTGCTGTCGTTCACCGGGATGGTCTCCCACGATCTAAGAACACCGCTGCGACACCTCTGCCAGTTTGCTGAATTGCTTTGCGGCGAAGTCGATCAGGACAACGAAGACTGCAAAGTCTACATCGAAGCCATTCGCAGCGCGGGCAAACGAATGACAACATTGATCGACAACCTTCTGGAATATGCCAAATACGGCCGCTCCTCCAAAGACCTCGTTCCGGTTGATCTCAACCTCGTTCTCGAAAACGTCGTCGCGGATTTGACAACGGAAATTCGCCGAGCCAACGTCGAACTGAACATTGCGACTCTTCCAGAAGTCTTCGGTGACCCCACGGCTCTCGGACAGCTGTTTCAAAACTTGATTGGCAACGGCATTAAATACAACGACTCGGCCAAAAAAGCGGTGTGGTTGACGTGCACCACTGACAGCGACCAGACAATTGTTTCCATTCGGGACAACGGGATCGGCATCGCAGAGGAATACCATCTCGAAGTGTTCCGCCCACTGCGACGCCTGCATGGCGCCAGCGAATACGACGGGACCGGGCTGGGTTTAGCGACCGCAGCCCGAATCGCTAAACAACATCAAGCGAGAATCTGGCTCGAGTCGGAAATCGGCACTGGCACCACCTTCCATATCGCCTTTCCGCGTGCCAACTCGCAAAAGCCCTAGCGACCTGTTAGGCCGCCAGCTTTTCATTCTCGCGTGACCGCTTAACGGGCTTCGATTTCCGTCGCTGAACCATAATGACTCCGGTGACGAACAAGGCTGTTGGCAACAGTCCGCTAACACAGACCAACCAACGTCCGAGCAATCCAAACGCTTCACCGTTGTGCAGCGGAAACTGCCAAGCAGCAAATGCGTCGCTGGACGTGAAATCGCTCGGCTGACGAACCTCGATAATCTGGCCCGAATACTGATCCAAAAACACCTGTGATCGACCGTACGATTGCTGGACTTCACCTGCCTGGCGGAAGGCAACTTCGTACACCCCGTTGTTGCCTTCGGGGGGATGCAAGTGATCAAACTTCGCATCCGGAAACTCGCGTGATGCGATTGCCAACGCTTCGTCAGCCGTCAGTGATTTAGCAGACGCTGCGACATTCGAATTCGTTGTCGAAACCAAACCCTCTGGGTGATCGGTCATTGGCGATGCCAGCTCGAGGATGCTCCGAAACACCATCGGGAACTCCATATAAATTCCCGTAAAGGTGAGCACAATCAGTAGCAACGAACTGACGATCCCAAAGGTTTTGTGGATGTCATAGTTCCGCTTGTTACGTCGGATGCTGAACGCAGCTCGCAAGCTGTTGCGCCAAAGTGGCCACCACAGATAGATCCCAGACAACAGCGAAACGATCACGAGAAGACCGACCAATCCAACGAACACTCCGCCAATCTCGCCACCGAGAAGTCGAAAATGCAGTCGGTAGAGGTACGTCATCAAGTATTCACCCCATACCCGACGCCCTTTTGCCTCGCCCGAATAAGGGTCAACCAAAACCTGGGCAAACTTCGGATCCTCCTCGCTTCCGGCCTGAAACCAAACTTCGAAGACGCCGTTATCAATGCGAGGTTTTGACAACGAAAGCGCGGGTTCACCGGTGTATCGCTCCGCCGACTCGATGATTTGCTGCAACGGCAATCGTGTTCCTGTCCCATCAGTCAGCAACAACTGCGGGTTCAGCCATTCGTCAATCGCATGATCAAACACCAAAACGCTGCCCGTCAAGCCGATCAACGAAAACACGAGACCGGCCGTCAGCCCCAGCCAGCGATGCACCGCTAGCCAAAGCTGACGCTTTCGGAATTTCGACATCGAATCGACCTATCGCCCGCGTACAGAAGACTGCGCCGACACCATCGGAGGCCCGGGCGGTGTCGGTTTCGATTTTTTGGCACCGCTCGCCTTGAGCTTCACACCGTCAAGCTCAATCGCCGGCAAGACGTTTTCACCTTCAACGATCTCGAACGACCATTCGGACCCACGCTTCGTCGTGTATTTACCGCCAAGCTGGTCTTCGAACGAAGGCTTCGTCACGTCTGGAGGCCAGCGTAAAGTGACGGCATAATTACCGACCGGTGCACCGTCGCCACTTTCATACGTCGACAGAACGTACGTTCCGTCGTTGCCGACGATTGCCCAGGGACGCGAATTTCGTTCGTCGGGTTGTTGGCCGACACTGACCAATTCGACGACCGCGCCGACTGCCGGATCGCCGTTCACCATCAACGTCCCCTGCGCCGGATGGGTTGCCGCCTTCCATTGTTCACCACCGCATCCAACACACAGCACGACAGCCGATGCGATCGTGATCACTTCCAAGACCGTGATCACTTCCAAGACACGGTGTGTTTGCGAAAAGGGCTTCTGTGTAAAAGCACGCATTACTCGAATCCCTCCATCACTTCGTGACCGTCGATCGATGTCAATGCATAGATGATGTCGACGTTGACATGCTCGGTCAGAAATCGGACCGAACCATCGCCAAGGCTGATATGAATCCCGCCCGGATGAAATGAGTAAGGCGCATTCCAGTTGTGCGTGTTGATGATCTGCGATCCGACAAACCAGTTCACGAGCGGCTCGCCGCCGGCCGGATCCATCGTGAACTGAGCCGTGTAAAACCAGTTCGCGTTGAAGTTTCCAGTCCACGCACGGTAGCTTCCGTCCCACCACGCAGGCGCGGTGGTGACGCGACCATGAACCCAAGACTCGGTGCGCCCGCCCGATTCGTATTGCATCATCGTGTTGGACAATCCGTCTAAGATGTCACGAAACTTGCGGAACGCATTCATCTCGAACATCGCGTGCTCGGCACCTTCGTGACTGTACCAATCCGACGCGCTGCGAACGTAGGTGTAATCCGATGTCAGAAAACCGTTCGGTCCGGGTGACCCGGCGCCGGGGGTCGAGGGGCATTGATACGAAGCAGGCATGCTGTTGGCCAAGTCTTCGTTGTTTTCATGACTCCAAGCGACGTTGTAGTCGTACTGGTCAGCAGCATTACCAGCTTCGATATAGGGCAGTACGGCGACGTTCACATGCGCAGACTTTGTCGTCGCTGGTGCCGAGTAGATGCCGTCCCAGTCAGCCCACCCCGGGGCCAAACTGCGGTACACGTCGTGGTAGTTATGCAGCGCCAATCCGATCTGTTTCATGTTGTTGGAGCACTGCATTCGTCGAGCAGCCTCGCGAGCCGCTTGGACGGCCGGCAATAGCAAGCCGACTAGGATTCCGATGATGGCTATCACCACCAACAGTTCCACCAAAGTAAAGCCGCCACGAGCTGAGCGTGGCCGAGTATCAGCCGAATACGAGCAACGTGTCATCAAGCCAGTCTCTTTCAAGGAAGGGGGAATCGAGAACCAAAGGCGTCGCCGATCGAACCATCAACCGACCAACAAGGTGGCGGGCGGAACGTTGGCATCGCTGCTCTGGTCGCTTCTCATTCCTGGCTGGCTAGTCGACAAGGACACTGACTTGCTTGGAACAGATAAAGCTATTGAAAATCATTCTCAACAGTGAATCAATTGCTTTATCGTCTGTCAAGGTTGTCGAGAACACCGAGTCCCGAACCAAAAATCGCTCCCATTCCGTGACAATAGCGGAGCATTCAGCTCCCTAGTCGCGAAATAGACGCTGACTCTCGCACACACGGATTCGCCACGGCAGACAAACCGTCCGCTGTTTTGCATCCTCTTTTGGGTGGTTGGCATGATCTTTGCCATGTGATCGAGCGCTATCTGATTTCGTTTCGCCACCCTCCACCCCACAGCACTCAATGTCCAATAATCCTGCTTCCAAGTTTTCATGGCACGGTTTTCAAGTCGCCCAGCTTCCGGAGGTTCCGACGTGGGTTGAGACGTTCGGACGTGCCGGACACATCGCGAAAGGAATCGTGTACTTCATCGTCGGAGTCCTTGCCTTTCGTGTTGCGATCGACGCCGGAGGTGAGATCGGTGGCGCACGAAATGCGATCGAAGAGATCGGTAAGCAGCCATTCGGGCAAACGCTGTTACTGCTCATTTCGATCGGTCTGGTGGGCTACACCGCTTGGCGATGGGTTCAAGCCATTCGAGACACCGAAGGCGCGGGCGATGACGCAAAAGGGGTCGCCAAGCGAGTGGGTTATGCGGCGAGCGGATTGTCGTATTTGGCGCTCGGACTTTATGCCGCCTCGTTGGTATTTGACTTTGGATTCTCCGGCGGCGGATCGGGACAGAAGGAATCCCTTTTACTTGGCAACAGCATCGGTCGCACGATTTTGGGGATTGTCGGTGGTGGCATCGCGATAGCCGGCGGGTACTTTGTTTATCAGGGTTGGAAAGCGAAATTCATGAGCCAGTACAACCTCGCCGAGATGTCCGAAACGTTCCGAAACACCGCCCTTCATGCAGGACGCATGGGCTTGATTACTCGAGGCATCGCGTTCGCAATCATCGGTTACTTTTTGTTGACATCGGCATGGCAAGGAACCGGTAACGAGATCGCGGGGATGGGTGATGCCTTGTCAGCCATCGCTGCGCAGCCCTACGGCAAATTTTTGTTGGGGACCGTTGGCTTTGGATTGATGGCCTACGCCGTTCATATGTGCCTGCTGGGATGGTACCGCCGATTCAATGTGCAGTGATTGAAAGTGCAATGGTTCAAATCGCAATGCCCTTTCCACGAAAAGCGATCCTGTTGAGAGAACTGTTTCTGGAGAATGATCGGTCAGCGACTCGCTCCGATCGGTGAGCTATTGTCTAGAAGACACCAGTGGGTTTGATCACGACCATTCGTGCGATCGTCACAAACCTAATCTTTCGCACAGATGTTCTTCAGACGATGACTCGACCGGACTCGACAAGTAATCCCGACACGCCGTTCGGCCAAAGTTCATTTGGAAGTTTTCGCCGCGAGTCGGAAAGCGACGTGTTCGGCGAAGCGACAATCGGTCCGGGCTCCAATGTACGTTCCAGCGCCGCATCGATGTCCGATAGGCAACCGGCAACGCGCGAAAACTCGCGGACCGTGTTGGATGCCCAACCGATGGCACCATCAACATCGTACCCCGGTGGATTGAAGTTCCAGGCGAGCGATGAACTCGGTCGGGGCGGATGGGGAATCGTTCAGCGTGCGCGAGACCAAACTCTTGATCGTGAGGTCGCGATCAAACGGATCATCGGCGAAACGCATGACCAAGAGTTGCGGGATCAATTTCTGCACGAAGCACAGATCACGGGACGGCTTCAACACCCGGGCGTGGTCCCTGTTCACGAACTGGGACAAGAACAGACCGGCGAGATGTTTTATGTGATGAAGCTGCTCGAAGGCGATACCTTGCGGGCGCACATCCGAGCAACTCACCAACACTGGTCGGGACTTCCCAGACGCAGTCAACCAATGCTCGACGAATTGCTCGCTCCATTGCTGGAACGATTCATCGACATATGCAACACCATCGCGTATGCGCATCAGAAAGGCGTCATCCACCGGGATCTAAAACCGGCCAACATTATGGTCGGCGAATTCGGCGAAACGATTGTGCTGGACTGGGGGCTCGCAAAAACGATTGATGACGCCCCCGAAGACTGCAGCGAAACGCTTCGGCATGGCTTTGGCGCATCCGAAACAACAAGTGATCAAGAAACGCGGCGCCGAAGCGAGCGGCATGGAGTCGTTATCGGTACTCCCGCCTACATGTCGCCCGAGCAAGCCCAAGGTCGTACGCCACAACTGGACCATCGCTCCGATATTTTTTCACTCGGTGTTATTCTGTACGAGATTTTGTCGGGACAACATCCGCACAAAGGATTAAAAACCGACGAAGTCCTGGAACGGGCGAAGGCTGCCGAGTTCGAATCGTTGAAACATTTCCGGCCGGGGTTATCGCCGGCAATGGTTGCCGTCGTCGAAAAATCGATGGCTTTGCAACCACGAGATCGCTATGACAGTGCTTTGGACTTGGCGAACGACGTCCGTCATTGGATGCTCGGTGAACCGGTCAGCGTCCACCCCGGCACCTTGCTCGAACGTTGCGGTCGTTGGGGACGGCGACACCGAACTCTCGCGGCGGCAATCTTATCTTCCGCGGCGATCCTGTTAGTCTCGGCATCTGCCTTTTCGCTGATCATTCACAAAGCTCATCGAGCCGAACGGAAAGCACGACAAGCGGCCGAGGTCGCCAATCGGTCTGCACTGAAACGTCTTATCGAAGCGCGAGACGCCACCGATACTTGGCTGCTGGACCTCAGCGGAACGTTGCAGTTTTACCCTGGGCTTCAATCCGAGCGAGATAAACTGATCCAAAAAGCGATCGATCAATATGCGACGTTGGCAGCTCAACAGTCCTTGCACCAAACGATGCGATCGACCGAGCCGCTTGAAAAAATCGAACGTGGAAAATGCTACCTGCGTTTGGGTGATCTTTATCGCTTAACAGGCAACGTTGACCTTGCCCGATCGAATTACGATGCGGCACATCAAGTCTTGATGTCGATCAATCTTGCCGAAGAACCGCCCCAACATTCGGAGCCACAGGTCAACCTCGTTTCGGCCAATTTTGGCGACGCGCGAATGGATGCAGAACCGGTCGACTTGCAACAACAAATTCAATTGGAACTGGCCCAGTGCGTCATCGGACGAATCCTCAGCGGCGGCAACTGGAGCAGCGACGCTTCGGCACGGCAACAACTTCTACATGCCAACCAGTCATTAGCAACGCTGCTGCCCCGCGTCACCTCGACGACAAATGCGACCACCATCCAAATGCGCGCCGCATCTGCAAAACTTCGCCTTGATCTAGCGATGGCGGGCCAGTCTGACCGTAGCGCGGCGGACAGGATCGAGTCTGCAAAATCAGCCGTCGACTGGGCCGCTTGGCTAGTGTCGCGGCGCGGAACCTCTCAAGACCAGACGTACCAAATCACTGCCTTCGAATCACTGGCAACGCTCTATGATGAAACCGGTGCGACCACGGAGTCACTCCGTGTCTGGTCCGAACTTTCTAACCTTTTGGATCAACAAAAGTCCGAGGACACCGTTCCATTGATCAATGTGCTGCAATCCTCCGCGCACGCGAAGATCCAATTCGCCAAACAGTCGCTCCGAATTGGCGATCGAGCATCCGCGATCACAGGGTACCGCCAAGCGATCGAAGACCTGAACGAGGCGTGGCAATCGGCGGACCCGGATGACTTTTACCGCACGAACTTGGCAACGGCAGAATTCAATCTCGCAGAAGTCTATGCCGCTGACCCGGAGCAAAAGGCGACGGCGCAGTCGCTGCTTCAACGATCATCCCAAACCTATCAAGAACTGCTTCGCCAACAGCCGACCGTCGATGTCCTTCATCGCTTAACCGAAGCCAACGCATCGCTAGCCGACATCACCCGCGGGACAGACGAAGAAGCGTCACACCTTGATGACGCAATCGCCGGATTCGAATTGCTTGACGATCATGCCGAGCTTACCCAACAGGAACGCTTGCGTTGGTTAAGTCTACTGGTCCGGCGATTAAACCTGAGGGCAAACGGACAGACGGCGGACAATCCGTACAAGCTGCTTCATCTGATTGGCGAGTTGACCGATACGCTTGGAAACCAGGCAATCCCCCAGGACTTGCAATCCGAAATCGAGGCACTGCAGAAAGAACCCGCACAGCCCCAATAACTGACACCTTATGAGTAACGTTCAGAACTGGCGATTCAACGCAACCCGAATTGTTAAAACTTGACGTTCAGGCAACGAATCGCCCCCGGACGCCAAAGCTTTAGGCTTTGTTTGAACACCATCCGATATCGAATTGACTTCGTCGTCACGCAATCCGAATAGACGCGCACCCCAATATCACGTCCATGCTTGCCGAACCCAATTGCCGACCGGCCTCCGCCATTCCTGAAGCAGAGAACACACTCGCACACAGTCGTGGCCGATTACGATCGAATGCGGGGAACGACAAAACCTGTTTGGTGCAGATCTATCCGCCAAACGTCGTCGACGGCATGCTACTTCTCGAACAACCGAAAATCTTGGTCGGCAGGGATACCAACGCTAACCTTGTACTCGCCGATCAAAGCGTTTCACGCAGTCATGCAGAACTGGAATGGACAGACGACGGTTACGTCCTCCGCGATTTGGGAAGTACCAACGGCACCCAAGTAAACGATGCCAGTGTGCAATCCCGCCTGTTACAGTCGGGTGACACGATTCACTTCGGAATCTTTATCTTTCGATTCTTAACCGCTGACAGCATCGAAACACAGTACCACGAGACGGTCTACAACGCGCTGGTGCGTGATGTTCTGACCGGAACGATGAATAAGCGGTATCTGCTGGAAGTGATGGAGCGAGAAATTGCTCGTGCGGTCCGTCAGCAATCACTACTGTCGGTAACGATGCTGGACATCGATCATTTCAAGAGCATCAACGACACCTATGGGCATCTCATCGGTGACGAAGTCTTGAAACAATTCGGCGGTCGCGTGGCAAACGTTTCGCGTTGTGACGATTTATTGGCTCGCTACGGCGGCGAAGAGTTCTGCTTGTTGATGGCCGGTACCGACTTGGCCGAGGCTTGTGAGATCGCCGAACGCTGCCGACAAGTCGTTGCCAACACACCGTTCCAAACGGAAGTTGGGCCGCTGGACATCTCGGCGAGTTTCGGGGTTGCATGTTTAGACCCGGTTCGAGCGATTAGCACACTCGATTTCTTACAACTCGCCGACCAGAAGTTGTACGACGCGAAATCGGCCGGACGGAACTGTGTCTGCAGTTAGACATTTCTCGTTTGTGAGTGGGCAAACCCCCTAACACAGACGATAAACATTTGAGAAGCAGTTTTCGCAGTTTGCTTCTTGAGCCGCTAACTTGACGACATTGTGGAAATGGATTTCCGATGCTCTTTCGCAACCTGAATGCCCGAACGATACAGCTCTACTGTGCGGCATCATTCATCTTGCATGCCACCCTCTGCATCGACAGTCACGTCGGCTGGGCGCAACAGCCCACCGGCGAAACCGTCTCTGCTGACGAGACCGCTGCTGAACCAACTTTGCAAGAGCCCGTCCGTCCGCCCAATGAGTCGTCGGCGTCGACGAAACAAAACACCAACACACGACTCAGTTCGGACGAGCGACTTCAAAGACTCTTTGGTGAAGTTGACCAGCTCGATCAACTCCCCGAGATACGACGACCGCACGCGAAGTCCCCCGCAGCGAATGCGGTCTTCTCCGCCGAAGCGGTCGGTCGACGCACGTCCGACGTTGGCAGCCTGCTGAAACAATCGAAAGGCGCTCAGGGTGTCACGATTCAGCATCGCACGCCAATCACGAGTGACACACGTGTCCGCGGTCAACGCGTGGGACAGATCTTGGCATCCGGTTCTTACTGGGCACCCGCTCGGATGGACTTGGACACCATGATGAGCAAGATCGATTCGCGATTGATCGAAGACTTGATCTTGATCAAAGGCCCCTATGCCGCGCGATACGGACCGAGTTTTCGTGTTGTCGACCTCGAGTTCGTACACTCGCCACGCTACGCAACCACTGAGATCCATGGCAGCACGAGTGCAACCTACAGCAGCAACGGTGACCACTGGTATGGACGTCAATCCGGCTGGGGTGGCGGCGAAGACTATGGCTTTTACCTAAGCTATGGACACCAGACTGCGAATGACTACGAAACCGGCAAAGACGATTTCGCGATGCCGTCGAGCTTCAAGTCACGCGACGTTTTCCTGGCATTCGGATATGACCTGTCCGATCACGAGACAATTGAGTTCAACTACTTGCGGCTTGACCAAACCGATGTCGAAATTCCGGGGTTGGTCTACGACATCAACTTCCTAGTCACCGATGGCTACGAAGTGACCTACACCAATCTTGCACCTTCATTCTTCGCCGACCAATTCAGCGCGGAGTTTTGGTACAACCGCACTCGATTCGAAGGCGACACGAGCCGTCCGGGAAAGAAAAAACAAATCCCATCGCTACTGACCGAACTTGAATCCCCAAGTGGCGCGGATGGCTTGGCGACCACCGATGTCGACGCGTTAAGCGCTGGCTATCGCTTGGAAAACATCTTGCTGACACAGAACGGTCAGTACGCCTATGGGACAGACATGATCGTCTTGAACCAACAGCTCAATGACATCGAGCCACTGGCCCCGCCCAACGATAACAACTTCCCGATCCCGCGTAGCCATTCGATCGACGTCGGCCTTTACGTTGAAGATGTCGAACAGATCACGGACCGGCTTTCGATGACGGCGGGTGGGCGTGTCGATGGAGTCTTTGCCGATGCTGCCGATCATGTCAAAGGCGTTCCGATCTTGTTGTCGGACCTTAAACAAGCGGACCTTGAGCAGGCGTTCTTTCTTGGCGCCGCCTACCTGACCGCTGACTACCAATTGAACAACCAATGGGACGTCAATTTGGGAATGGGTTTCGCTTCACGCGCCCCGACACTGACAGAGATGTATGCAGAAGCGTCGTTCATTGGCAGCTTGCAACGCGGCGTCACGTTCTTGCTTGGTGACCCGAAACTGAAACAAGAAAAGCTTTACCAACTCGATGCGGCGCTTCGCTACAGCGAGGGCAAGAATCGATTCGGTGTTCAAGGTCACTACGCGTGGATCGAAGACTTTATCACCTATGACTTACTCGATCCGCCTGGAACTTCCGACGGGTTTCAAAAAGGCGCCGCGTTTACCAACACCGATCTGGCCGTACTCAGCGGCGTGGAACTGTACGGTCAACGACGCCTGTGTGATTACCTGACACTGTTCGGAACTGCGACGTATACCGAGGGGACTGACCTAACCCGTAACACCCCATCGCGGCTGTCACCGTACCTTGACCGGAGTGCGCGAGGAGGTAGCGAAAAAGAAGCTTTGCCAGGCATCAACCCGCTGGAATCACGTCTCGGAATCGTGTTTGAAGACCCCAATCCCAAGCCGACCTGGGGCATCGAGCTGATGGCACGTGTCGTGGACAACCAGTCACGAGTCGCGCGCACCTTGGAAGAACAACCGACACCGGGCTTCACGACATACGATGTGCGTGGGTATCGCGCGATCAACCAATGGCTGTTCACCGCGGGTATCGAAAACTTCACCAACAAGTTCTACCAAGAACATATCGACTATCGATCTGGACGCGGCGTTTACCGTCCCGGGATCTCGGCCTATTTCGGAACCGAAGTCACCTATTGATCGATTCAGTGACTTGGGATCAACGTAGCGGTGCGGCGATCAGCTCGTCATCGTTGCGAGCGTAAATGACCCCATCGGCGATCGCGGGATGCGACCAAACGACACCATCGCGTCGCTTGAGTTGCTGAAGCGTCGGCGCGATCAATTGTGAGCGTGAATGAGTTTCGACCCCCTGAGGTGTGAGCGTGACGATTAACAGTTCGCCTTGATCATTTAAAATGATTTCGTCATCACCGTTTCGGATCGTGTGAATGGTTGCCCAACGTGCTTGGGGGACGACACTAAGATCCTCCCAGACTCGGTCGCCGTTTTTTAAATCCAGGCATCGCAGTTCGCCATAGCTGTCGGCGCCATAGATGTGCTCACCTTTGATGATCGGGTTCGAGATCATCGCGTGCAGCGCATCGGTGTTGCGTTCATCAATCCCAATCCGCCGCCATTCAGTTTTTGCGGTCGGTTGCTGACGATCAAACCGTATCAACAACGAACCGTCATAGAACGATGACACGAACAGCAAGTCATCTTGAACGACAGGCGTCGGCACCCCGATCGGCATATTGCGAGGCTTCATTTCGATTGCCCAAAACACTTTGCCGGTCAACGGATCAAGACCACTGACGCTATCGCCAGTCCAGCAGGCAACGACGTCTTGGTCGCCTTGGCGAATGATGATCGGTGCGCTGTAGCCGCCGCGTTCATTCAAAGCACGCCAACGTTCCTGCCCACTCGCTAAATCCAAAGCGACCACACAAGCACCCGATTTGCCTGAGGTCATCTGAATGATCAGGTCGTCATACACCAGTGGTGCGGCTGTAATTCCCCAGATCGGCATCTCGATTTGAAAGTCAGCTTGCAAGTCACGAGTCCAGACTAATGATCCAGACTCAGCATCGAAGCAGTTCATCCGGCCCATCGCACCGACCGCGATTGCTCGGCCTTCGTGAATCGTGACAGAGGCGCGCGGCCCGGACGCTTGGTAGCCTATCGAATACTCGACGGGGTCACGATGCTCCCAGATCGGTTTGCCGGTTTTGGCATCGAAGCACAGCACTCGTTCCATTGCGTCTGGAGATTCGCCTTGACGGTCGGTCAGGTAGACACGTCCATTTGCGATCGTCGGACCACTGTACCCCGGCCCAACCGGCGTCGACCAAGATCGCGGGATTTGGCCATCAGGCAATTGCCGGCCAATCGCTGGATCGTCGATCTTTGCATCACGATTTACACCGCGCCATTGTGGCCAATCGTCCGCAATCGTCTTGCCTGCGTTTGTCATCACGATCGATAGCGTGAACACAGCAATGCTTGATCGAGAGAATAGCTTGATTCGGTTCATGGGTCGGTTTGGCGTTCAGCGTGGATAGTGAGGTCGATGGCTCGTGCGAATTATAGCTTTCGCTCATGTGGCCGCCATGACGCCTTGCCGGCACTGACAGCGGATTGGCACATGGTGTGCACAACCTGTCAAAAAGACACACAGAAATGCCGATCAGGCGAGTTTTGGAACGATTTGAACAGGGTGGAACCGGGGATGAGCGAAACCGATGTGATTGATGCGAGCGCGTTGGCTGAGTTGAAGAAAGAACGGTCAACAACGCTCGTGCCCGAAATGCACCAATGGATTTTGTCAGGGGTCGTTGCCGCCGCGGCACGCTTCATCCCTGTTCCTTTTGTAGACGACTTTGTGAAATCGAAATGCCGAAAGCATGTGGTGACTTCGGCGTTGTCTGGCATCGACCGCTCTAAACTGAGGACCGATTTTTCAACAATGTACAGCGAACCGGGCGGGATCCTGTCTGGGACCGCGGCGATGGCTGCAAAGATCCCAATCAAGCTGTTGCTGTTTCCCGTTCGAAAGATCGTCGCCGTGATGACTTCGGTTCGTGGGGTTCCACTGGAAGTGATTCGTTGTGTGTTGTTGGGGCGGACGGTGCAGCGATTTGCGGAGAAAACGTCTCAGCCTGGTGGAGTTGCCGTGGACGGAAACTCGCTTCGTCAGGCATTTGACAGTGCGTTTTCGAGGATGGACTTCCGTGTCGTGCGGGCGGTCGTTGGTGACGCATTATCCGGAATTGAGCGCTGGTCCGATGCGGCGATCGAAATGGCAAAATCGATTGCCACACAACAATCCGATGCGCCACTGGAACAACAGGACAAACCGGCGGTGGAGGCGAGCGTCCAGAGGATCGAGCAGAGCTTGAATCAACCAAAGGTCATGCAGTTGTTTAGCGACTTTGACTCCAAACTGGACGCAAAACTGCTGGCGATCGAGGCAAAAAATAACCGGCGGTGAAATTCACCGCCGGTTATCGAATCAGCTGAGCGAGTCAGGTGACGCAGAGGCAACCTTATGCAGGCAGCGCGGCGCGTTTGACAGTCGCGATGATTGCGCTAGCAACCATGTAAGGGTCTGCGTTCGACGCAGGACGGCGGTCTTCCAACCAACCTTTCCAACCGTTTTCGACGGTACCGATTGGAATACGGATCGATGCACCACGGTCCGAAACGCCGTAGCTGAATTTGTCGATCGATTGGGTTTCGTGAAGACCGGTCAAACGCTGATCGTTGTCCGCACCGTAAACATCGATGTGTTCTTTGATGCGTGGCTCGAAGGCTTGGCAGATCGCTTCGTAGGTCTCTTGGCTGCCGCAGTTACGCAGCGTTTCGTTGGAGAAGTTGGCGTGCATGCCGCTTCCGTTCCAGTCGCCCTTGACTGGCTTGCAGTGCCAGTTGATCGACAGGCCGTGAGCTTCGGCAACACGTTCGAGCAAGTAGCGAGCCAACCAGATTTGGTCGCCAGCTTCTTTCGCACCCTTCGAGAAGATTTGGAATTCCCATTGGCCCATCATCACTTCGGCGTTGATGCCTTCGACGTTCAGGCCAGCTTGCAAGCACAACTCGAGGTGCTCTTCAACGATCTCGCGTCCAACTGCTTTGCCGGTACCGACGCTGCAGTAGTAAGGACCTTGAGGACCGGGATAGCCTTCCATCGGGAAGCCGAGTGGCTTGTTGGTGTCGGGGTTCCACAGGGTGTATTCCTGCTCGAAACCGAACCAGAAATCGCCGTCATCATCATCAATGGTTGCACGACCGTTGGTACGGTGAGGGGTCCCGTCGGCGTTCAGAACTTCGCACATGACGAGGAAACCGGTGCCCATGCGACCTGGATCGGGGATCACGCGAACTGGCTTGAGCAAGCAGTCGGACGAACCGCCTGGAGCCTGCTCAGTCGAGGAGCCATCGAAGGACCAGACCGGCGCGTCTTCAACATTTCCGCTGAAATCACTGACGACTTTCGTCTTGCTACGCAGACTTTGAGTCGGTTGATAACCATCCAACCAGACGTATTCCAACTTGCATTTGGTCATGAAAAAGATTCTCCCTAGGTGAATCAAACGAGTGGACCATTTGAAGGTGACGCGGGGCAATTCGCCGGGGCACACCTTCGCTTTCTACCAATGTCTACCTAACGCGCCCGAGACAACGCTGCTGAAGGGTCTGCATCACAGTCCCCAAAACCGCATCGCCCGGTCAGCCCAGTGAGCAAGTGGAATCAACCGCCTCTGAGCAACTACCGATCCTGACCTGATCAATGTCGATGACCCAGTCAAGGTTCACGAAGGACGGGCTCCTGCAATGCCTTCGCGTCACGGCCTTTCACAAGGCCTTCTTTGCCATCGTGCTGTATTCCTTGACACGCGCCACATCATACTAGTTGCGCACGCCCCAGAAAACAGTTCTCGTGCAGCCAACACTTCTACCACGAAAGCTTCGTTTCGTCACCCCTCAGGGACTGTTTCCGGGCGTAGATTTACACCTCCAGCCTGTTTGCCAGACTCGTCAGCATGACGTGTTGTCGCATCCCATCGGGGAATCGCTGCTCCGCTCGCGCCTTGTCGGGTGATCGATACACGACCTCTCACAGGGAACAAATCACCTGGAAGGCATGGATCACGCCAAAAAGCGCCCCACTGAGGTAAATCGATCCACAATATAGGTCTCGACGCCGGCCAGATCCTGAACCTCCGAAGCGGCATTTTCCCGCCATTTCGCCGAGCCCGCGTCTTCATCACAGTTTTTCACGTTTAAGTTTTGCCAAACCTCCTTATTGGGCGAGACACTGCCATTCCCGACAGACTTATTAGAAGCATCGAGACTGCACTCGCCCTCTCGTGAACTAAATTGGGCCCCACCTAAAATGGGATCGCCCTAAACTTAAGTTGCCCGCGTTCAACTCTTTTCTCTCTTCCCCGTCAGCGTTTCGCTTTGCCTTATGTTTCGAGCACCACTACGCGATGCACCTTCCCACAATCTCGCTGACCAACCTTCGTCTGACCAACGCCGCTCGGTACGACGGACATCGCTTCGGTGTCTGACTTGGTTGCTGTGCCTTGCCCTGACAGGCATCGCTTGGACTTCAACACCGATCGTTGATGCCGATGAAGCCGCCCAACGCGAACCGGTAGTCGACGGACCGCAGGAGGAACCGAAACGCTCCGCCGTCGTGATTCCGCTGCATACCGATATCAATCCGCTCAGTGGCGAGCAGTTGATCCGCAAATTTAAAAGCGCGGTCGAGATGGATGTCGATGTCATCATCCTGGACATCAACTCGCCAGGCGGAATGGTTTACTACACCTTTCAGATCATGGATTTGATCCTCGCGACCAAAGACGTCGAAACGGTCGCCTACATTCGCAACGATGCCATCAGCGGTGCTGCGCTCGTTTCCCTCGCTTGCGACAAAATTTACATGGACCCGAGTGCGAGGATGGGTGATGCCGGTGTGATCGAGATGGGCGGCGACGGTGCTTGGCGTTATGTCGAAGCCAAAGGTCGAAGCGTCGTCGCACAAAAGGCTCGCGATACCGCAGAACGAAACGGTCGTTCGCCGACGCTAGCGGAAAAGATGACTGACAAAGACATGGTCGTCTTTCGTGCCGTCAACAAAAACGACGGTACCGTTCGCTACATCAGTGACAAAGAATGGGACTCGATGCCGGATACGGACGCATGGGAACGCGGGAACAACATCCGCGAAGCTGGCAAAGAGATGTTTTTCATCGCCAACGGCAAACGCTGCGTCGAACTCGGAATGGCAAATCAGACCGTTGACAGCCTTGATGAATTGGCAACTGACCTCAACCTTCAAACGCCAATCCAAGTACTCGATTACACCGCGACCGATACGGCAATCACCATCTTGAATTCGCGACCAGTCACGATCCTGCTGCTGATTATTGGCATGATTGCGTTGGTGTTCGAATTCAGTGCCCCGGGAATGGGCATCGGCGGACTTACTTCGATTCTCTGTTTCGGCCTTTTCTTTTGGAGCCGCTTCCTTGGCGGAACGGCCGGCTGGTTTGAGGTAACGCTGTTCGTTCTGGGAGTCGCTTTCATCGTCCTGGAGATCTTCGTCATTCCCGGGTTCGGCGTCGCGGGTCTTGGCGGATTTGGTTTAGTCCTGACTTCTCTGGTCTTGGCTTCGCAACGTTTTCTGGTCCCACGCAACGGCGATGACCTGACCAAGCTGGGATGGGACGTGTTAACGGTGATGGGCGCGTTCGTCGGATTTTTGATCGCGATGTTGTTTCTTGCCAAATACATCGGCGACATTCCCGGTCTGGGGCGGCTCACGTTAAAGCCGCAAGTTGCGTTTGCGGGAATCGGCGCCGAAGACACCGATGAATCCTTCGACGAACCTGACCTCAGCATGCCGGGGTGGCAACGGGTCCAGGTCGGCGACGAGGGTGTCGCGGTCGGCGCGCTGCGGCCCGGCGGAAAAATGAGTGTCGATGACTTCACCGTCGATGTCGTCACCGAAGGAGACTATGTCGACAGTGGAATGGCGGTCCGCGTTATTGCCAAGCAGGGAACCAAGATCGTCGTAAGGGTTGTTGCTTAAAGATCCTGCATCTTAAAAAAACTGCCGGCGACTGCTGATGCAATCGCCGGCAGGGCAATTTACAAGTTTGGCTTGTCGGCCTTACGACACGTCGACGCTGTCACGGCGAGCAGTAACGAATCGATACTCGGCGAGTGTCGGGTCGTTGTCGCCAAGAACTGCACCGGCGGTTACTTCGACATCTAATACGACACCACATTCATTCAAGAATGAGCCAACATCACTTGGCCCATAGATGAATTTTTCGCCGATCATTTCCATCTGCTCGACAAACGCTTGAATGTTTGGATCTCCGGTATTCGCATCGATGACGGCCGGGGTCACACAATCCATCCACAAACGGCTCTCGGGATTTTTCAGCGACCGCATCACTGAGGAAAGCAAGCGAACGTTTTGTTCGTGTTCGAAGTACATCGAACAGCCTTCATAAATGACCAAAGTCGTTGCGGTTTGCGAGAACGCGAAGTGATCACGCAACTTGCTGCCGACATCACACTTCAAGAAGTCGGCAGCAATCTGGTGTCGCTCCGGTGCCTGATGGGCCCCACCAATTTGAGATTCCATTCGTTGAATCACATGCTGCCGTTCGGTCAGCATTTCAGGAAGATCGATTTCAAAAATCGTTGCGCCGCGAAGCTCATTGGTCAGACGCAGCGGTCGCATATCCAGTCCCGCGCCCAACATCACGAGTTGTTCGATTTCTGGCATCGAACGAACCACATCGTCGGCATTTCGAGTCCGGGCAACCACAAACGACTGGAGTTGCGGCAAGACCTTATTCAATCGCTCGGCTTGCAAGATCCCGTGCGTCCCGGCAGCAAACATGTCGTGCCCGCCGTCAAGACGAATCTTGACGCCATCGTCACGGCAAATCCACTGGCCTTGATCCTGTCGGCCTCGGGCGCGAAGCCCCGAAATAATCCGAGCCGATTTCTTCAGATTCAACTTCGACAGCGACGAGCGTTGCCCGTCTTCGCGATCACGCAACAATTGCTTGGTCGCCTGTGCGAAGTACTTCATTTCGGCCACCGCGACACGTTCATTGTCTTCAGAGAAGAACTCGACGTTTAGCGTGACCAACACCACACGTCCACCAAAGTAACGAGACTTGATCCGCTCGGCGGTTTTCGCGTCAATGCGACAAACGCCTCGCAGATTGCTCGTACTCGGGTTTTCGTATTTGACATCCATCGACGCCAGCCAAAGCGACGCCGAGTCATTCGGATGCCCACGGTGGATGCCCGTCAGCGGAACCCCGGTCAGTAAGGTCGTTAAAGCCATACCACCGGTATAGTCTGCCGAAAGCGAAATCAGCGCGGCTTGGTGTGTGCCATGCTGATTCGTTGTCGGCACGCTTAACGGAAGAACCGATTCGCAGTAGCCGCGTTCGACCTTCGTGACTTTCCAGTTTGTCCATTCCAAGACCGGAACGGCCTTATGGAGTAAACCGGTCATCAGTTCCGGATTCACGCGCTGAGCATAATCGGACTCCCATGTGACGGGAGTTTCCTGTTCGATCGCAGACATGTTTTGCCCCCATTTGTTGCGAACGAGTAATAACAGTCAATCGTGTCTGTTAACACACGGTAAGGGATCACCCCCTGTACGATAGTTACCGAGTGACAAGAGCGACACATTGTGAGGGTGAACCCTTTCCGAAGATATCACCTCGGTAAATAAGCAGAGACCTACTATTTCGAAGAAACAACCACGAATTCGGACGGAGTTCACATCCTGATTCGAGATCGTTTGGTCACATAACGCTTTTTGAAGTTTTATGCGACCATCCTAATTCACGTTGCGAAGCGTTGGATTCGAGGAGGCCCCACCTCGATTGACATCACTCGTACGCGCCATTTGCGCGCATGGAATACCCCGGGCCAACCCTCGATCCTGTCGAAATGAAACAGAATGCAACAGCCGAGCGTGAATATCATCTGATACGCCGATTGACGGATGTGGCAGATGCGACCTGTTTGCTGGTTGAAGACCAACTGACTGGCGAACCGTTTGTGTTACGGCGGATCGATCGAAAGATCTTGCCCGATGATCTACGCGTTCGCTTTGATAATGAAGTCCGTCTGCTCAGTACGATCGAATGCGATGCGTACGGCAAGCTGCTATCGCACGAATGGAGTGACAGCGGGCTGCAAGTGCTGTATGCCTATCATCCAGGCCGATCACTCGCATCCAGGCTCTCACGCGGCCCCTTGTCACCTTTACAAGTCGCCGCGTTGGCGGTCGATTTGTTGGAAGCACTGGTCCAAGTTCACGCCAAAGGTTGCGTGCATCGTGACTTTCGGCCATCCCACATTGTCCTGCGAGACGATGGCCCCGCGATGCTTGCGGGCTATGGTCCGCTCTGGCGAGTCAACCTCTCTGACCCAGAAAGCGAGTTCACCGTCGAGATGCTCCGGTATGCGTCTCCAGAACTCGCTGGCATCATCCGCCACGACATTGGGCCATCTTCGGACCTCTATTCGCTGGGGTTACTGCTATTCACTTCGCTGTCGGGTTCACCGATGTGCGATGCGGCGACAATCAGCGAAATCTTGCTGCAGCATTCCACGAAAGATCTCAATACCGACAACTTGCCGAGTGATACGCCGGCACCGTTGGTGGAGATGCTTGAGCGTCTAACGCAAAAAGAACCGCGTGAGCGTTACCAGTCCGCCGTAGCGGCGCTGGACGACGCCCATGCCATTTTGCGGATGATCGAAAACGATGACCCCGATTCGTCGGTTGTCATCGGGCGCAGCGATTCACGAGCGGGGTTGGTCGACCCTGCCTTCGTCGGTCGCGAACCACAACTCCGGGCTCTCAGCGAAAACCTGGAAATGGTCGTCAACGGGCGTTGGCGGCAACTGCTCATCGCTTCACCATCAGGGATGGGGAAAAGCCGCCTAACACAAGAAATCTCACGGCTGGCGACGCGACTGGGATTCGTCGTTTTGCACGGTGATTCGACCGACCAAGCCACCGGCGAACCGAACGCGCCCTGGATGCAGGTGATCAACCGGCTGGCCATTGTCTGTAAAACGGACGAGGCACTTCGCGAGCGAATCGCGATCCTAATGTCGGATTATCGCGAAGAAGTACTCACCGCGATGCCGCCTTTGGCGCAGGTCCTTGGGTGGACCGGTCAACGACTCTCCGGCCCCGATGACCGCGGACAAAGCCGCGTCCTTTCTGCGTTCGCTGCGCTGATGACGGGGCTCGGTTCGTCCGGCAAACCGTTCCTCATCACGCTGGATAACTGCCAATGGATGGACGACCAGTCGATTCGCGTCCTGCAGCGTGTCTCGCGTAGCGAAGCATCCCACCAACTGCTGCTTTTGCTGTCTCGCCCAGACGAAGGCAACGCAAACCAAATCCGCGAGATTGCGCGAACCGATCAGTCACTGTCGCTCGGCCCACTCGACCCACAAAGTATCGGTCGGCTGTGCGAATCGATGGCCGGTACCTTGCCTCAAGACGCGATTTCAGTCATTGCCGACTACGCCGAAGGCAGCCCGTTCATGGCCTCCGCCGTCTTGCGCGGAATGGTCGAGTCATCGGTGTTGAATTCGGAAAACGAGCGTTGGGTTCTCAACCAAAATCGCTTGGCGAATTTCCAGACCGCAGCAAGTGCGGGCGAAGTCCTCGCCGAACGTATCAAGAATTTGCCTTCGCTCGCGCTCAAATTCCTGCAATCGGCAGCCGTCATCGGCAGTTCGTTTACGCTCGATGCGGTCGCCACACTTTCTCAAATCGATCCTGCCGAAAGCTTCGGCCTGCTCGCCGACATCCGTCGCCAACGATTGATCTGGAGCAAACCGGACGGTGAGTATGCGTTCGCGCACGACAAGATCCGAGAAACGATCCTGGGTCAACTCGCGCCGGAAGTCAAACGGCAAATGCACGGCCAGATCGGTGCATACCTCGCGAACACCCGAAGCAACGCTCACTACGATCTCGCCTATCACTTCGATGAAGCGGGAATGCATGAAGAAGCATTGCCACACGCTCTTGCGGCCGCTGACGCGGCGCGTTCGGAGTTTTCTCTAAGCAGCGCCCGACGGCAACTGGAAATTGCCTCTCGCGCCCGGCAATTTGCCGACCCACAAACACGCCATCGCATTGAATCGGTGATGAGCGAAGTGGTGATGCTGCAGGGCGAATACGATAGCGCCGAAGAATGGCTCGCGAAGTGTACCGTCAGTGCGATCACGGACCACGACGAGGCGGTCGTCGCAACCCGTCTTGGCGAACTCGCCTTCAAACGCGGCAATAAACAACGCGCCGTCGAATACTACGAATCTGCGTTGCGTCGACTTGGCGAGCCAATCTGCAACAACCGATTCCAACTCGGTGTTCGACTGTTACGCGAAATCACGGTGCAAACACTGCACACGTACTTTCCGAAACTCACTCACGGCGGTGATCGCCTGCCGGACGAAACCGAGTTACTTCGACAGAAACTTTACAGCCATATCGCTCACGGATATTGGTACACCCGCGATAAATACTACACGCTTTGGTCACACCTTCGCGGCATGAACCGTGGCGAACGCTATCGCCCAACCACAACGCTGGCTCAAGCCTACAGCGAACACGCGCCGGCGATGAGTTTGCTCGGTTGGTACGGTCGTGGGCAGCGTTATGCGACCCGATCGCTGGAAATCCGCAAAGACCTACACGACATCTGGGGGCAAGGCCAATCGCGCCACTTCCTCAGTATCCTGCTGTATTCGTCCAGCCAGTTCGAAGCTTGTAACTCCGAAGCGAGCCAAGCGGTTTCGATCCTGGAACGTACGGGTGATTATTGGGAAGTCCATACGGCACGCTATCAGTATGCGGCGTCGCTGTACCGACAAGGCAACCTTTCAGAAGCGCTCGAACAGGCGCGAACCAACTATCGCTCCGCGGTTCGTCGTAGTGACTTCCAAGGCACCGGCAACATCGTTGACATCTGGTCGCGAGCGTCACTCGGCAACATCCCGCAAGACGTGCTGCAAATCGAAGTCGGACGTGATGTCGATGATGCCCAGCGGGACTGTCATGTCAAACTGGCTCATGCGGTCTACCACTATTACCGAGATAATTTCACCGAGTCGGCCAAATCGCTAACCGATGCCGTCAAGATCGCCGAGGCGGCGTCGGTGTTCAACGCCTACACCAGTCCCTGCTTCGCATGGCGAGTGTCAGCGTTGCGGCGGAAAATCGAAACGCGGCCAGCACGCATCGCTTCGAAACGCAAACGCGATATGCGTGAATTGCAACTGGCGTCGCGCAGAGCACTTCGAATCGCACGTAAATTCACCAACGAACTGCCCCACGCACTTCGTGAAAGGGGCGCTGTTTGTGCAATGACCGGTTGCATGCGCAGCGCCCACCGATACTTCGAGCAATCGCTCGAGATCGCTCGTCAACAAGGCGCCAGGCTGGAGGAAATCCAGACAACGTTGATGTATGCCGAGTTGGCGATCGAGGCTGGTTGGCCTGTCAATCAACAGGACGTCCACGCGGCACGCGAAGCGATGCTGCAGTACAAATCGGCCGTTGGCACCACCGATCAAGAATCCTCCGTATCGCTCGTCGACCGATTCGATGCGTTGCTCGAAGCCGGCCGACGAATCGCGGTCTGCACCGATCTGAGCGAAATCGAAGACGAGATCATTGAAGCGACTTCGCGACTGTTACGCGGCGACCGTGTCTTGTTGATCCGTCAGACCGAAGACAACCAGTGGGAAAGCCATACCCCCGGCGCACCATTCGACTTGGAAATCATTCGCAAATGCTGCGAGCGTCGCTCGGCAATCGTCTGTGATTTCGAAAATGTGATCGATACCTCCTCCGGTGATTCGCGGGGCACCAAAACACAGAACTACGGGACGTTCTTGTGCTGCCCGATCTTAGTCCGGGGACGTATCGAAGCTCACGTCTACGTGGCCAACTCATTCATGATGGGAATGTTCGGCGACGACGAACTTCGGATCGCCAACTACCTTTCCTCCGCCGCCGGCGCCGCGTTCGAAAAAGCCGACGGGTTCCGTCAACTCCAAGAGTTAAACCAAACCTTGGAACGAAAAGTTGCTGAACGCACCGCCGCTTTGCAACAACGAAATGTCGAAATCGAACGCACCGCAGACCGCTTGCGTGCGACCCAGGTTCACTTGCAAGAAGCGAAAGACGCGGCCGAACATGCCAACCAAGCCAAGAGCGACTTCCTGGCACGGATGAGCCACGAAATTCGCACGCCCATCACGGCGGTTTTGGGTTACACCGAACTGATGCTGCGTGGGGTTGTCAGCGATCCGGACGAACAACGTGTGCAGTTGGAGACCATCCATAGCAACGGTAGCCACTTGCTGCACCTATTAAACGACATTTTGGATTTGTCGAAAATCGAAGCCGAACGGATCGAAGTCGAACACATCGAATGCGTCCCGCTCAAGATCGTCGGCGATGTGATCAAGTCACTTTCGGGCAAAGTCCAGCAAAAGGGCATCGAGATTTCACTGCTGGCTGAATCGGACGTTCCCGAATCGGTCAAGAGCGACCCGACTCGCTTGCGTCAAATTTTGACCAACGTGATGGGCAACGCGATCAAGTTCACCGACCATGGCGGGATCGATGTCAAGATTTCGTTCGACGATAGCGACCGTACTCAGCCGCTGCTGACGATCGCAATCGAAGACACCGGAATCGGCATGGACGAAAACCAAATGCGAAAAGTCTTTGATCCCTTCTCGCAAGCGGACACGTCCACCACACGAAAGTATGGCGGTACCGGCCTTGGGCTTTCGATCAGCAAACACTTGGCCGAAGCACTTGGCGGCGGACTGACCGTGGCAAGTAAGCCTGGCGTGGGAAGCACGTTCACACTGAAGGTGGCCGCACCTGTTATTCAGGGTTGTCGTGTGATCAGTCGTGTCGAAGCAATCAAGCTGGCACTCGGACACGCTGAATCTTCGTTCGATTCGATCGAAGTCGACGGGGCTCGGGTACTGGTCGTTGACGACGCGCCAACGAACCGCGACTTGATCGACCGGTTGTTGACCAACGCGGGTGCCAAAGTCATGAAACTAGAAAATGGCCAGGAAGCCTATGACTACTTTATTGACGAAAACAAACAAATCATCCCACGCGAAATCGACCTGGTCTTGATGGACATGCAAATGCCATTGATGGACGGCTACACCGCAACCGCAGAACTTCGCAAAGCGGGACTCCCGATTCCGATCGTCGCAATGACCGCCAATACGATGGTTGGCGACGATAACAAGTGCCGTGAAGCTGGATGTTGTGACTACCTTTCCAAGCCTCTCGACTTGGATTTGGTGTTGGAAAAGGTTCGCCAGTGGGCGCACCTCTCCCGACAGCAACACCCTTCTGCGATGTCAAACATCGCCGATTCGACTTCGTCTCAGCTACTTTCTGTCCAACACAGCAAGTCGACAGAACAAGCGACACCAGAACCTCCAATCGCCGTGCCAGTGGACCCCAGCATGGACGACAAACCGGACGCGAGCGAAAGCCACTTGCCGGATGACTGGATGCGTCAATTTGCGATCGACTTGGTCACCAAAGTTCACGGACAGATGCCGGGAATCTGGCAATCATTCCATGGTGACGACATGGAAGCCGTCGCGACAAAAATCCACTGGATCAAAGGATCTGGAGGCACAGTGGGTTTGCCGAAACTGACGGAATTGGCGAAGTCTTGTGAAGAGGCCGCGCACAACTCGGACTTGGACAGCGTCTGTCAACGACTCGACAAGATTGAGCAATACATCAACTTGCTCGTCGAAGAATCGAACGCCTAGCTGGGTTGTGTCCCTGAGCAATCGCGTCGACGCTGCCCCGGTTGACGTGATTGCTTAGCGGACGATTCGCCAGCAACGATGAATCCGCCGATTGCGAAAATCTTCTGGAATCGTCTGTGCGGAAATCTCGTGACACTCGGTGACTTCTAGTTCACTGGGATCAAACTTGAAACGACGAAAGTTGTTCGAAAAGAATATCACGCCGCCTTTTCGAACCAGCGGTAGCAACTGTTGCAACATCGGAACGGCGTCCTCCTGCACGTTCCAGTCCTTCTCTGTTTTCTTGCTGCGCGAATACGTCGGCGGGTCAAAAACGACCAAGTCATACCGTTCACCGGCAGGATGCTCGTCAAGGAATTTGCCGACGTCCATTGCCAACAATTGGTGCGGGCCATCGCCTCGTCCATCGACGAAACCATTCAATCGCAAATTGTCGCGTGTCCATTCCCTGTACGTGCTCGACAGGTCAACCGTCGTCGTTTTGCGAGCGCCACCGTCCGCCGCATAAACGGTGAATGATCCCGTGTAGGCGAACAGATTCAAGAACCATTTGTCTTTGGCAATGTCGCGTACCATCGACCGCGTTTGACGATGATCGAGGAACAATCCGGTGTCGATGTAGTCATCAAGGTTGACCCAGAATTTTAAGCCGCCTTCGTTGACCTCGATGCGATTGCCCGTCTGATCGACTTGAGATGTGGGATAGTAGGCTTTGATCTGGTATTTCAAATCGGTTCCCGGAAGTTCCTGCGGATCTTTGCCTAGCTGCTGATCGACATGAATGACGGTTGGTTTACCACCAGCGTACAGAATGACCTGACCTTGCGGACCGATGGTTCCTTCTTCAGGCACGCAGGAACTTCCGGGAACCGATTTGAAATACCAGATCAAAGCCTACTATCCCACATCTCAAGTCGATCAGGCGACGGGCCAGGACTGGGTCGAGCTTCCCGAAGCGGAAGGGGCCGAGCCACGCAATCCGACGGTGATTATCGAACTGTTTCGTGACGACAAAAAAGTCGACGAGTTAACGCTGCTGGCCAATTTGCCAAAGTCGAACCAATAGTCACCAAAGACTTGCGCGTCGTAGGCCTGCATGTTCAACTGCGGCAAATTGGC
>NZ_NPDI01000064.1:0-25964 GCF_002251265.1 Rhodopirellula sp. MGV
CTTGTCCATGTTTCAATTCAAAACTGGCATCGAAAATGCAAATTCGATTTGCAGTCACTGCCTGTAGTGCTAGCACGCCGATCACTAGCCCCTATCTAGTGTCCGGCCGCTTAAGTACGTGCCATTCAGTCCTGACATCTTTTTTCAGTAGTCGGCTTGGAGTTGGGTGCGATAGAGGATTCCGTCGTCGCCTGCCAGGATGTCGCTGGGGGTGCCTTGCAGCGGGCTGCTGTCGAGTGCTGTGACGTCGAATGAAAACTTTAGCTGCGGTTTGTGAGCTGGAAACCAACTGAAGCCGATCGCGTACTCGGTTCCCGTACCAAACTCGCCACTGACCTGAGAGTACCGTCCGTTGAGATCAAGTGTTTTTGGGATCAAGAACCGCCCGCCTTCAACATACAACCCGCGTTGATCAAGGTGGCTGATCGCCAGCGCCCCATCACCACGAAGGTTGTCGACCCAACGCAGGAAAACTTCCGAGTTGAAACTCCAGCCTTGATACTTCCAGGCAATGTCGATTCCATAGAGCAGGATGTCGTACTCCGACACCGTCACTCCCGTTGCGAGGGCGCCCGTTTGCGTCAAAACCGTTCCGTCAGACAGTCGCAAGAACGTCGCCTCATCCAACGCTGTCCCGAGCCTGTCGGATTCCTGGGACGAATAGGTAATGGAATGACCGACCCTCAATAGAGGCGAACCGGAACAGTCAAAGTCGACGATTTGACTTCCGTAGTTTCCCCAGGGATCGAAGTAGCTGGTCGCCGCAAACGTGAACCGGTCGTCTCGCTGGTTGATACGGGCATTGGGCCGGTGAAAGCTATCGCCAACCATGAGTTGGTAGTGACCTCTTTCACCAATCGTGCCGATCCCGTAGATGCCGATCGTTCGGTCGGGGCGAAAGAAGTCGTTTGCCATTGGACGGTCACTGAACCGAGTCCGGCGAGCACTCAATAGCCACTGGCGACTGCCCGGGATCTTTCGCTTCCCCATTTGCAATCGGAACGAATCACTGAATTTCCATCCGATCCAGTAGTCCATAAAATCGGCGATGTGCGAGCCATCGCTATCGCCATCGATTTGCAAAAAGTAGTTGAACCGCTCGTCGATTGCCATTCCAGAAAACACCAAACGTGCGCGTTCGATGTCGAAGACATTTCGTGTCCGCACATCCCGAACCGTCCCGGCGTTGTCGGCCCAAGTGTCGACGTCTCGACCAAAACCAGAGTGGCGAAACTGCACCCAGCTACTGATCCGCAATCGAAACGGATGCTCGCTTTGATCAAACGGTTCGATCACGAACCCCTTGTCATAGTCACCATAAAAATCCAATCGATGGTGCGTCTTGGCGGACGACGGAGCCTGATCACAATCCAAGTCAACAGCTTGCTCCATCGTCAGCGGAACACGCAGCAGGCTTCCTGGCGTGCACCCATCATCACCAGGATCGGGGAACAATCCGAACGCCGCATCAGAAGTCGACTCGGCCTGCCCAAGCTGCTCGGACAGCAAACGCAATTGCTGGGTGTTGGATTCGATTTGCTCCTGAAGTGCGATCAGCGTTGGTGGCACCGAGTCGCCTTGGGCAACCACGTTGGTGGCCGAAAAAAGTGTCGCGACAAATACCAAAACGAGAAGCAATCGAACGGAAGACATCGGCGGTCCCTGGAGCCACTAACGGAAAACGATGCGTACGATGAACCTGCAACGTACGCATCGGGTTTCAGTGCCGATTGCACCAATCGTTCACTTCGTAACGACCGCTCACCCCGACAAATCGGGTAGACGGACGCAGAACTGAGGGACACCGCACGCGACAATGTCGCTAGAGCGTCAACCAAAGATGCCAGGACTTTGCTGCACTCACGACTGAGAAGGGCTCGCACGGAAAGCAGGGTTCAGCTTGAAGCCACCAACTACAGCGAGATAACCGAGGCTATCTCACCCACCACACATTTATCGCAATTCGATAAACAACACTTGACTCTGGCAACCTCAACGCCTTATCGTTAAACGATAAACCCAAAGGAGCTTGCGCAATGTCCAAGAAGCCGATTTCGTTGAGTGTGTTGAAAGCTGTTGTGAACGTTTGGTGGTGGGGAGCGATCGCGATGACAGCGGTTACACTGCTGATTATCGCCTTCGCGCCGAGCGACATTGCGAACTGGGAGTTGGTTGGGTACGCCAGTGAAATCGATGCGTCTGCGCTCGCTGCTCAGGATCGCGCCGGCAGGGCGGTCGGAGTTCAGTTTGATGGGCCCGCGAAAGTCAAACTGGTTTTCAATGAGAGCAACCCGGCCCGCATCACGATCGCGCAACGTGCGGCACTCGGCCTGCTACTGGGAAGCTTGCTGGTGGCTGCGATCTACTTTGTCAAGCAACTGCGAGACATCGTGTGGACGATTGATCAGCAAGATCCGTTTGTTGCAGAAAACGCCCGCCGAATGAGAACGATCGGCCTGCTCATCCTGGCGTTTGGCTTCTTCCGGGCATTCGGTCAACTGCTCGTCTCTGGCTTCGCCGATTCGATGATCGTGCCAAGCGGTTTCAATCTGAACGGCAGAGTCGAGTTCCCCGTCGGATTGTTCGCCGTCGGTATCTCCGTTCTTGTCCTTTCCGAAGTCTTTCGCCATGGCGCGAGAATGCGGGAAGAACAATCGCTCACGATTTAGACGAAGCCATGACGATCCGTATCAACCTATCTCAGGTGATGGAAGAAAACGACAAAACGCTAACGGCACTTGCGGATGAAGTTGGAATCACACTCGCCAACCTGTCAATCTTAAAGACGGGCAAGGCAAAAGCCGTTCGCTTCACCACACTCGACGCGATCTGCCGAGCGTTGAATTGCCAGCCCGGCGAAATCCTTTCGTTCGAAGACGACTGAGTTCGCTGGCGCGACCAGTTCTACGGCAGGATCCATGATTCAAAGCGGGCCCCTAGGAAGTCAAACAGGGCTTCGTTGTGAGGACGATAGAACTCAACTAACTGCTTGCGTAGCTCGGCACCTGCAGGGTCGGAATCATAGGTCCGCACATGACAGGTGTGGACGTCGAGGGCGACTTGCGGCAGACCTGCAAAGTCCAACAGAGCACTGAGATGATGTTCTGGGTCCACGCACCACTGATCCATCACCATCACGTGGACTTGGGAACGATCGTAGAACTTCAGCAGATGCGTGAGCTGCTGAAGGTACTTGCCGCGATTGAGAATTCCTGCCCAATCGTCATAGGGACTGGCGAGTTCTGATTGAACGTTGACGTCCAACGTGTCTTCAGGGCATCGCCAATCCCAATCGTGCGAACCCGGCATCAGCTGCGTGTAGTGATTGTATTGACTGATTGCACGGTCGACGGGATCTCGCAAGGAAACAACCACCATCGCGTCAGGCAGCAAGGCATGCATCCGTTGATGAGCCTGCGGGTCGCAGAGGTAGTTCGGTGACACATCGAGACGCGTTTTCCCGTCCGACATAAATCGACTGAAGTACCAATCGTCGCCACGTTGGTGATGGCGATTAAAGAAATCGATCTCTTTGAACGCCTTACCAGTTTCGGGATCGCGTGGAACATCGATCCCGGGATGATTGGCCAGCGTCGCAAACAAAGTCGACGTGCCGCACTTCTGGGCCCCGGCGATGATCAATGACTTTGTTGGCAATGACTTAAGCGGCTTGGCGTGACGAAAGCAGGTCGAGGTTGGCCGCAAACAACTTGGCAAACGGCGGACAGGTGTTGAGCAGTTCTTCTGGTGCGCCGCTGGCAACGACCTTGCCTTGGTCCATCACGATGATGCGATCACAAAGCTCAAACACTTCGGGTCGGTGCGACACAAAGATACAGGTTCGATCGCGAGCGTAGTCACGCAGCGCGTCGTAAATCATCTGCTCGCTGTGCTGGTCAATTTGGTTTGTCGCTTCATCAAGCACCAGAATCGCTGGGTTACGCAAGAACGCTCTGGCGAGTGCGATCCGTTGCTTCTGACCGCCAGACAAACGATTTCCGTCGAAGCCAACTTCTGTGTCGTATTGCTTGCCAAGGTTCACAATGAACTCATCAGCACGCGCGAGTTTCGCCGCCTTGATCACCTCTTCTTCGCTGGCTCCGTCCGTCCCAAAACGGATGTTCGCCGACACGGTATCGTCGATCATCGCTGGCGTTTGGGCAACAAAGCTGATCGCGCGGCGGACGACTCTGGGATCGACCTCGGCAAGGTCCACACCGTCAATAAAGACCTGGCCATCGTGCGGGTCGTAAAACCGCAGCAGCAGTTTCGCGAGCGTTGACTTTCCGCATCCGTTGGACCCGACGATACAAACCGTCTCGCCGGACTCGACCGACAAGGTGACTTCGTCGAGAACTGATTGGTCAGCGAGGTAGCCAAACGAAATTGACCGGAACTCGACCCGGCCATCAGTAAACAGGGTCGATGACGCATGCGCCGCATCGCTGGCGGTTTCCGCGGAGGTGTCACTGTTGCGATCGCCTGCAACGGCGTCCGACACGCTGTTTGGGTTGTATGCCAATCGACTTTCTTCGTCCAAGATTTCCGCGACGCGATCGGCAGCCGCGATCCCGATTTGCAAGTTGCTATAGACATCGGTTAGCTTCCGCGCCGGATCGCTCATCCCGACCATCATGCCGAAGAAAATCAGCATCTGTGAAATCGTTAGCGGACGATCGGTCATCTGGATACCAAACAAGTCGGTTTGCTGGTTCAGCACCAAGTAGGCACCGGCAACTAGCGAAAGCGCGACGGCGGTGATGCCAGCCAGTTCGGTCACCGGTTTGGTCATCGCGATCCAAAACGAGATTTTGACCGAACGGCGCATCCGCTCGTCACCCGCCAAGTCGACTTCATGCGCCATCGGTTTCTCCATGCCGTAAGCTTGGATCGCCGGAAGTGACATCACCGACTGGAAAACCAATCGATTCAAGTGCACCGAGTCAGAAACGTGTGCTTTGAGTGTGCGACGGATCTTGCGGCTGAGTGTGGAGATCAAGAGCGCTGTTGGTGGAGCGATCATGAGGGTGAACAGCATCAGACGCCAACTGATCAGCGACGCGCCGACACCGCAAACAATAATTTTGAGTGGTTCACGAACCGAGGCCCCCAGCAAGACATGCAACCCTTTGCTGACGTGTTCGATCGATTCGGTAAAGTGCGTGACAAGCTGGCTGGTTCCGAACTTGTCGTACGCGGCCATGTCCAGCGCAAGGACTTTTTCGGTGTACTCGTTTTGTAGATCCAGCGTTGTCTTTTGAACCGCCCAAGTGGTCGTCACCAAGTTCGCGACAATGAACAAGTTCTTCAGCGCGGTCGCGGCCAACAAGATCGTCATGAACACCAAGACGGTATAGAACGGATCTTTGGGCAAGTACTCGGCATAAGGCTGAACCCACTGCCGATTGGTGATGGTTTCCTCGCAGGACTTGATGTCGTCTTGAAGATGCCGCCGCTGGAGATCAGTCGCTTCGGTGGCATTTGCTTCGCCTGGTTTTGGCAAAGCGACCAACTGAGCATTGTATTCGGCGATATCCGTTTCTGCTTCGGTGATGTCGTCAGCGATCCATTGCTGAACGGACTTGCCGTTCAAACAGACTTCCAGGACTGGATAGACGGCACCGATATTGCCGCCCCACAGCATCGCGACGGCAAGAGAACATAGGACGGAAGCGGCAAGGGCCATTGGGTAACGGCCCAAGCCTCTGGCGATGCGGAGGAATGGTTTCATGTTGTTTATCGTGTGACCTAACCGCGGGTCGTTTCCAGCAGGGTTTGTGCATGGTGGTGAAACCACTGCCGAAATCGATAGGGGCGAATGGCTCGTCGCATTTCACGATGGCTGGGGACATGCCCCAGTACGCGGCGACGAAGTCGGTTCATCTCGGTGGTCCCCAGAGTCTCGAGGAGGACCTGTGTTTTCTGGGTTTCGATGACGCGGAATGCGCCGAGGAACCGGGGGACGCGGACGAACTTCATCCCGGCGGCTCGAAACCGCAGAATGAGATCCCAATCCATAGCGAACTGGAACGATTCATCAAACGTGCATTCGACGGCTTCCCAAGCTCGTTTCCGCCAGAACATTGTCTCTTGCGGAATGTAGTCGGCGAACATGATGGCATGGTCGTCGTGTGGGGGAAGCACCCAGCGGCCGATCTCCTGATCGTTCTCGTCAATGATCAATCGGTGCCCGTAGATCACATCCACGCTGGGATTCTTGCGAAAGTACTCTGAGACAAACGACAAGCTTCCAGGAAGCAAGATGTCGTCTGAATTTAGGTAGGCCATGATGTCGGTGTCGACGTGGCTTAACCCGCGGTTGATCGCTTGTGTTTGGCCGCCATCACGACGCGATTCCCAGCAGTGCAATTGGGATTCGAACTGGCGAATGATGTCGACGCTGTTGTCCGTCGATTCGCCATCCTGGACGACGTACTGAAGCCGCGGAAAGTTTTGATTGACGACGCTTTCGATGGTGCGTTGCAGGTACTCGGCGGTGTTCAGGTTCGGCGTCACCATGCCGATCGACAGCTGTTTGCTGGCTGACTCGCCAACCAACTGTTTCTGGTTCTTGACCGCGCGAGGCTCGTGTTGTTTCAACTGGAATAGTCGACTGCGAAAGAAACCACGGACACCAACGGCAACCGCCTTTGGCATGTAACGTGTCAACTCTCGTGGGTACTTCAGCGCACGAACAGATTGGTGTTTGGCATGGGTGAGATACAGATTCCGTGAACCGCCCAGTGGCTTGATCGCCTGAGACGCCAAACGCAAGACGGCACGATCGTAGCCTTTTGCTAAGGGCTCAAACCCTTGTTGCAAGGCAAGGACTTGGCCGAGCTCGAGCGCCGCAGGGGCGGGAACCATTCCCAAATGCTTGTGCAACAATTCGATACGTTCTTGTGCGGCGGCGACGCGATCGCTGATCACCGCGTTGCCGAAGTGGGTGTTCTCTCGGTGCCGGCGTTTGCACCCCAGGCTGTCCTCGGTGCGGACGAAGCGATGACCAGCACGGAACGCTCGCAGTGCGAACTCGTACCAAAAATGATACTGCAGGGATTCATCCAGATTGCCCGTTCGCTCCAGCAGACTGCGGCGAAAGAACAGGCTTGGCTGGAGATTCGGTGCTTTGCGCAGAATGCGGCGTTGATTGATCAGCCGGGGAACGCGTGTTCGGTAGGTGACGTTGTCTTCGTCGATTTGATCGATCGCACCATAGATGATTTCGGCATCGGGGTTCGACTCGAAAATCCCTTGAACCCGACTCAATGTCTCGGGCAAATACGTGTCATCATCGGCGAGACATCCGATAATGTCGCCTTGGGCTTGCAGCATTCCGTGATTGAAAGCCGCAGCGGCACCGCAAACGGGTGTTTCGAGAATGGATCGAGTGACGTGTGAATCGCCGAGATCAAACTTCAGTGGCGAATCACCGGCGTCCGGCGAAGTGACAATCAAGTGCTCGACTTGCAGCGCCGCATCCGAGTATGTCACGCTTTCCAGCGTTTCGACGAGAAATCGTCGCCTGGCCAGAGTTGGCGTAATGATCGAAAATGAAAGCATCCTGCTTTTTCCTGTCGCGATTCGCACCACAAAACCGTCAGACAATTCCTGTCTGATTTTGCGTTTTAGTCACGCCGCAAATGAGTGTAAAGATCGTTTGGGATGCCAACCTGCAGGCCGCGGGGGCAGGCAAGAATCATCGCCCAAAGGGAAGCTTTACTGGAACAGTGTCGGTCATCGCAAGAGAATCTCCCCAGCCTGTGGGGACCGCCCGTTAAAAACTCGCCAACTTCGTCACCTTTTGACCAACAGCGAACAAATCGCAAATCGAACTCAACATACGCGAAAGCGAAAGACCGGCGGGGTCTGTCCCCGTCACTGTTTTGTTGCGGGGTCTGGCCCCGTCACTGATTTGCTTGCAACTGGTGGAGGTTGACGGGGTCTGGCCCCGCCATCGATTTTCAATTCGATTGCTTGCGACGTTGCGTCGCGTTAATCGCTTGCGACGTTGCGTCGCGGGAAGACGGCCCTGACGGTTGTTACCAACATGGCTCGACGGACCGAGCCAGCTGAGAAAATGCTATCAGGCCTCCGATTCGGGGAACGTATGTTTCAGGAATCGAGCTATTGTGTCGAAGGGGTATCTGTGCCGACGCAAGGTTGTGGCCACCGAACACGCTCGCCTTCGCTAGAACCGTGTTCTTCCCAGAACCAGCCGGGACACCGCTGTGAGAGCGATTGCTCACCCGGTATCCTTTTCATACTGCTAGTGCCCGTTCCAACCTGTTTTCAACCTGACCTGGAAGACCTGGACCCGTGAGCGAAATCGTAGACGTTGAAGTCCCAACCGTGGGCGAATCCATCACCGAAGTTCAACTTGGTGCGTGGTTGAAGTCGGAAGGCGACTGGGTCGAGAGTGGCGAAGACCTTGTCGAAATCGAAACCGAAAAAGCGTCCGTCCAATTGCCAGCTCCCGTCGCTGGCTTCTTGCAAGACATCACCAAACAAGAAGAAGACTTTGCCGAGATCGGCGAAGTGATCGCCAAAATCAAGGTCGCCCCCAAGCCGTCGGGTGACGGCGGATCGGCTGGCGGCTCCGCCCCTGCGGCTGCCGCGTCGCCAGATTCCGCACCCGCGTCTTCCGGCGAAGCCAGCTTTGTGATGCCCGCCGCTCAGCGACTGCTCGATGAAAATGGCTTGTCCGCCAGCGACGTCCCGGCAACCGGCCCCGGCGGACGCTTGCTAAAAGAAGACGTGCAAAAATTCCTGGACGCCGGCGGGAAAGCGAAGCCAGCCGCGTCCAGCCCAGCACCGGCCGCGCCGGCGAAACCCGCCGAATCGAAATCCGTCGCCGCACCACCGAAGCCACAAAGCACCCTGATGACCGGTGCGGCCGACCGCAGCGAAGAAGTCAAACCGCTAAGCATGCTGCGACGTACAATCGCATCACGCTTGGTCACCGCCCAACAAACCGCGGCACTGCTGACCACCTTCAACGAAATCGACATGGCTCCCGTCATGGCGCTTCGCAGCAAGTACAAGGACGCGTTCCTGCAGAAGCACGGCGTCAAACTTGGCTTCATGTCGTTCTTTGCCAAGGCCAGCGTCGAAGCGCTGCGACGATTCCCCGCTGTCAACGCCGAAGTTCGCGACGACAGCGCGATCTATCGCAACTACCAAGACATCGGGATCGCCATCGGTGGCGGCAAAGGCTTGGTCGTGCCGATCCTTCGCAACACCGAACGGATGTCGTTCGCCGAAATCGAGTGGACAATCGCCGACTTCGCCAAGCAAGCGTCTGAAAACCGCCTGCAAGCCGAAGACCTGATCGGCGGTACATTCACGATCAGCAACGGTGGAGTCTACGGATCGCTGCTGAGCACACCGATCGTCAACCCGCCACAATCGGGCATCCTAGGGCTACACTCGATCCAAGAACGCCCCGTCGCGATCAGCGGAAAAGTCGAGATCCGACCGATGATGTACGTCGCATTGACCTATGACCACCGCATCGTCGATGGTCGCGAAGCGGTCGGCTTCCTACGCACGATCAAAGAAGTGATCGAAGACCCAGCTCGCCTGTTCCTCGAACTCTAAGCGGTGAACTGTAAGCGACGAGCTGCGACCAACAGCTTTTCAATCACCTGAAACCAAAACGAACAGCCGGTGCGAACAAGATCGCACCGGCTGTTGTTGTTTTGGGCTGCTGTTGTCGGCGACGGCTTTTCGTAAACCGACGCCGTACCGCTCCGCTTACGAGCCGAGCTCGATGCTGCGTTTCGCACTCGCTTGAACGGCCGCAATCATGGCGGCGCGCAACCCGTGGTCTTCGAGTGCTTGGATCGCAGCGATCGTCGTTCCGCCGGGACTGGTTACTGCGTCTTTTAGCTCGCCAGGGTGTTTGCCCGTTTCCAATACCATCTTGGCAGCCCCCATGACAGTTTGCGCGGCGAGCTTGATCGCCAACGGCCGCGGCAATCCACAAAGCACGCCGCCGTCGGAAAGCGCCTCGATGACCAAGCAGATGTAAGCGGGGCCGGAACCGCTTAGTCCTGTGACGGCATCCATCTGAGCTTCGTTGACTTTTGCGGCGACACCGACGCTGGAAAGCGCCTCGTCGATCCATTGGCAATCTTCGTCGGTGACGGCCTCGCCGACGCAATAGGCACTTGCCCCCGCCCCGACCAAGCTAGGCGTGTTGGGCATCACCCGGATGATCCGCTGGTGCCCGACCTGATCGGCGAGCTGCTGGAGAGAGACTCCCGCGGCGACGGAGACCACCAGCTTGTCTGAATCGCTACAAGCGGCAACTTGAGCGGCAACGGCGGGAATGGCGTAGGGCTTCACCGCCAGCATCACGGTGTCACAATCGGGAACGATGTCGGTCAGATCGGGTTTCGCGGTGACGCCAGGGTACTGTTCGGCCCACCATTGCTGTTTGTCAGCGTTCCGATCGGCGACCGAAAGGTCTTCATTTGCGATCACCCCGGAGGCCAGCATTCCGCCAGCCAGGGCACGTGCCATTTGTCCGCCACCGATGATGGCTACAGTTCGTTTCTTCATCAAGTTTTCTTCCTCATTCGTTCGCACGGCGTGTTTGGAGGGGTGACGACGCCTTTTTGCCGCTTTTCTGGTTCTTTTCTGCGGTGAAGTCTTCCGACCGACCGCTTGACAATTGACCCCTACACCGCAGGCACCTAGCATGATGCGTTTTTCCCCGATCGCCAACAGGCCGATCCTCCATCAGCCGATAGTTTGATAGCCGGCGACCGGCTGACGCATTGAAACATTTTGCCTTGAATTCCACGGGAGTCTCGCACGTGCTAGAAGCGATCGCGAAAGCGGATACCTTGATCGAAGCGATGGGGTGGATCCGCCGGTTTCGTGGCAAGACGACCGTCATCAAGTTGGGCGGCAGCGTCTTGGACGACGACAACGCCCTGCTGCATATTTTGCTGGACGTCATCTTTATGGAAACGGTGGGCATGAAACCCGTCGTGGTCCACGGCGGCGGCAAAGCGATCAACCGTGCCCTAGCCGAAGCGAACATCGAAGCAAAGTTCATCCACGGCCGACGCTACACCGATGACGCGACGCTGAAAGTCGTCCGCGAGGTCTTGGCCGGTGATTTGAACCGCCAACTGACCAACGAAGTCGAACGGCTTGGCGGTCGCGCGATGAACCTGTCGGTGCACACGACGAACGTTCTGTTCGGCGAACGGCTGGCACTGGAAACCGGCGAAGACCTGGGCCACGTCGGCCACGTCACCGAAGTCGACCGCGATGTGATCGAAAGCTTGCTGTATACCGACCAGGTACCGATCATCCCCAGCATGTGCGAAGACCGCGAAGGCAACTTGTACAACGTCAACGCCGACACTGCGGCGATGGCCGTTGCCCAAGCACTCGGCGCCGAAAAGCTGATCTTCCTTTCCGATGTCAACGGCGTCCGCTTGGACAAGGACGATCCCGATACGATCATCCACTCGCTCAGCGAATCAAAAGTTCGGCAATTGATCGCCAGTGGCGATATCTCCGAAGGGATGATCCCCAAGGTCGAAGCGTGTCTGCAAACGCTCGAACGTGGCGTGGGCAAAGTCCACATCATCGACGGCCGACTGCGCCACTCGCTGCTGCTGGAAATTTACACCTCCGAAGGCGTCGGCACCGAAATCTATCGCGAACCTGCCCCCGCAACCGCGTGACATTGACTTTTTCCTTTTCCCGTCACAGCGGAAAACGAGTCCTCCAAGATGCAACATTTCATTTCTCTTTTTGACGTCTCCTCCGACGACCTCAAGCTGATTCTGAAAGCGAGCAAGGTCGTCAAAAGCAAACTGCTCGCTGGCGAACGCCCCGACGTGTTGCACAATCGCGTGGTTGCGTTGCTGTTCCAAAAACCCAGCCTGCGCACCCGCGTGAGCTTTGAGTCGGGAATCGCACAGCTCGGCGGATCCAGCCTGTTTTTGGGCGATGATGTCGGCTGGGGAAAACGTGAGTCACCTTCGGATTTCAGCAAGGTCCTGGGCCAGTTCATCGATGCGGTGGTCTGCCGCGCGAATCGACACGAAAGCGTCACCCAACTGGCCAGCTTCAATGCCGTCCCGGTGATCAACGGCCTGACCGATCTTTGTCATCCCTGCCAAGCTCTCGCTGACGTGATGACGGTTGATGAAGCGTTTGGTGACTACACCGGCAAACACATGGTCTTTGTCGGTGACGGAAACAACGTCGCAAATTCACTGGCGTTGATCTGTGCCAAGCTCGACATGAAGTTCACGTTGGCCTGTCCAGAAGGCTACGAGATGGACGAGGAATGGGTCGCCGAACTGGCCAAAGCACACCCGAATGCCGATATCAATACGGTCCACAATCCGGCTGCCGCCGTGGCGACCGCCGACGCGATCTACACCGACGTGTGGGTCAGTATGGGGCAAGAGGCCGAAGCGAAAAGCCGCCGCATGGCGTTCGCCGATTACCAAGTCAACGACAAACTGATGGCCGCCGCACCGTCCACCGCTCGCGTGCTGCACTGTTTGCCAGCCGTCCGCGGCGAAGAGATCACCGACAACGTGATCGATGGCAAGCAGAGCGACGTGATCAACCAAGCGGGTAACCGCATGCATGCCCAAAAGGGCCTGCTGGTCTGGTTGCTTAACCCTGACTGGATTGCCAAGAACGTCTAACAAACTGACGTTCTACGTTTTGGCGACCACGCTTCCTCGACAAGGACAGACCCGACGGTGACTTCAACAACTGAACTTGGGAAACTCACGTCGGCACAGGTCGGCTATTGC
Source organism: Rhodopirellula sp. MGV (assembly GCF_002251265.1). Classification (NCBI taxonomy): domain Bacteria; kingdom Pseudomonadati; phylum Planctomycetota; class Planctomycetia; order Pirellulales; family Pirellulaceae; genus Rhodopirellula; species Rhodopirellula sp. MGV. The sequence continues at coordinate 12,801 of NZ_NPDI01000064.1, forward strand.
ACCAACGTGCACGCAGGAACCGATCTGAACTCGATCCGCGAGAACCTAACTCGCTACGCCGTTGCCGTTCGCGAAAAGCTCTCGCAGACACGCCCTTGTGACCAACTGGGCGTCGGGCTTTGGATCCCCGATGAAGCCTCGCGACAATTGGTCGGCGGCGAACTCGATGGCTTTGCCACGTTCTTAGCGGATGCAAAGTTGTCGGCCTTCACCATCAACGGTTTCCCCTTCGCAAACTTCCATGGCGATCGGGTCAAACAAGGCGTTTACCTGCCGACATGGGCCGATCGCGAACGCCTGGAATACACTCAGCGGCTCGCGACGATTCTCTCGTGCATTATGCCAGAGGATGCCGCAACCGGCTCGATCAGCACACTGCCTATCGGCTGGCCAGACAATCCGTTTGCCGACGCTTCGGCACGTCATATCGACCTCGATGCCGCCGGCGCAAATCTGCGGGAACTGGCACGGTACTTAGCTGAACTTCACGCTTCGAGCGGCCGAAAGATCACCGTCGCGATTGAGCCCGAACCTGGCTGCACGCTGGACACGGTCGACGACATGATCGCGTTCTTCGACGCCCAGCTGCCCGACAAGCGGCATCGGCAATTCATCAGCGCTTGTCACGACATCTGCCACAGTGCGGTGATGAACGAGCCACAACGTGACGCGATCCAGGCGTACGCGGAAGCCGGGATCTCGATCGGTAAAGTCCAGGTCAGCAGCGCGATCGTCGCCGACTGGAAAACGATCCCCACCGACCAACACTCCGCCGCTTTGACACAGCTGTCCGAATTCGCCGAAGACCGCTATCTGCATCAAACCGGCCAAGTCGACCGACAAGGCGGCTTCCGTTTGGCGACAGACCTGCCTGAACTGATTCGCCAAACCGATCCCGAACAACTCACAGAGAGCGATCGCTGGGTCATCCACTTTCACGTGCCAATCTTCTTGGAACGTTTCGGGCTGTTGCAAACGACGCGTGCAGAAGTACTCGAGTGCTTGGCAGCACTCAACGATCCGGAAATCAACGTCGACTTCACCGGGCACCTCGAAGCCGAGACGTACGCGTGGACGGTGCTTCCGAGCGAGATGCGAGCCCGTGGGCTGGCGGAAGACATTGCCGGCGAACTGGACTGGCTCTGTTCGAAACTCGGCTAGATGGATTGGCAGGCAGGAAGCCTGCGAGAGAGTGTGCGACAAGGCGGGAGCCTTGTCGCAAGTTAGGGCACCGCCACAAGCCAAAACTGCGGCTCAATCGATGAGCCGCGGTGGAATCGCAGTGTGATCGCAGTGTGATCACAGTGGGATAGCGGTGGCGATTACTCGGTGCAGGTTTCCAAGAACCGTGCAAGGCGATGGAAGTCGCTTTGTGGCTCGATGAAGCGAACCTTCGTAACCAGGGTCTTGGGGTCAACCAGCTTTTCGAATGGGACGTAGTGCAGATTGAACTGGCCAGAGACCGAAACCATGACGCCGTTGAGTTTTTCCTCGACGAGGGCACGGTAGGCACCGACGCCCAAGCTCGATCCCAACATCACGTCGTAAGCGTGTGGCGGGGCGCAACGCGATTCGTAACCCAACTGCAGTCCGTTGACCTTGCGAGTCTTGCCGGTGCGTTCGTTGTATCGCTTCGCGATCAACTTGCTGATCAGCGTCGACAGGTTGATCGCCGAGATGTTGATGTGTCCGTGTTCGTCACGCGACACGCCTTCCAAGTAGCTCATCGGCAGAAACTCTGCCAAGCCTTCGGCAACGACGATCGTGCCGTACTCGCGGCCTTCTCGTTCGCGGGCGATCATCATGTCAACCATCTTGTCGATGACCTTGTCCAAGACCATGACCTTGCGGGTCTCGTTGGTTTCTGGATCGACTTCCTCAGTTGCCAGTTCGCCGGTGACATCTTCGACGCTCATCACCAAGCTCGCTTCGCCAGCGATCGCGGCACCGTAGGCCAACCATCCGGCGCTACGTCCCATCGCTTCGCACAAGAAATACGCTCGGCCGGCGGCGGCGTCATAGTTCAGGTTGCGAATTTCTTCGGCCAAGGTTTCGACCGCGGTGAAGAACCCGAACGTGAAATCGATACCGCTGTAATCGTTGTCGATCGTTTTGGGCAGGTGGATCACAGGGAATCGTCGTGCATCGCCAGGAAGATTGTCTTGGAACATCTTCAGCTTGTTGGCGGTCTTCAGCGTGTCGTCACCACCGATCGAGATCAACGCGTCGACTTCCAGCGAGCAGAGGCCTTCGTAAACGCGACGCAGTGGCGCGACGAGTTCGGGATCTTTGAGGTGTTCGGGGCTGCTAACGTGCTTGCCAGGGTTGGTGCGGGCGGTGCCAATCATGATCCCACGGCTGCTGCGTGCGTTGGTCAGCAAGTCATGGGTAAAGCGGATGTAATCAACGCCTTCTTGCAGAGGGCCCGCGGCGCTGTAATCGCTCAGCCGGCTGTACCCGTGCTTGATTCCAAAAACCTGTGCGCCTTCTTCCAGGAACGAAAAAGCGGCGGTCGAGATGACAGCATTTGCCGCCGGCGCTGGGCCGCCCGCAAACAGGATGGCGACGCGTTTGATATCCAGAGTGTGATGATCAGGCATAGTTGCTTAATGGGATCGGGGGGATGGACGAGGTACTGAAGAGAATGAGACCGGCGGCTCCCTCGTACGTCGTTTGATAACGTTCTGATTGTTTCTTGGAGAGTCGCAATTTTTATGGATGCGAGTGCCATCGCCAAGACGCCCATGTGAATACGGCCACAAAGGTGCGGCAATCTGGGTGATTCGGGGGAAGAAAACCACTCTATCGTGTGCTTGATACCATCGTGGCGTGCACTAATGGTTCAGATCACCCCCCAAGTTTGCTTCTATTTCACTTTATCAACTCCAATTTCGAACCTGAATCCATGTCTTTGACGAATCCACGACTCATCGAGCGTGGGGGCTACAGGTCAAAAACTTGCACACCGCGGCTCGTTCGATCAAGATCTCGACTACGTCGATGGTTCCCTTGCGTCCGCAATAGCACGGTGGCCGTCCCGTCGGCGTACTTGTCTCTCGCACGTGCGGCTGGAAAATGGATTCCTTATCATGACCTGGCATACTCCTTCGGGCGATCGAATCTTGCTCGGCCGGGAAGCCGAGTTGATTCGTCAATCTATCTCGACGATGGCGGATGAGCTGATCAGCTGTCGCGAAACCGATGAATCACCTTGGGAATATGGCGTCACTCTGTTCGACGAATTGTCATGGCAACAGCAACTGGCGATGTTGGATTTACTTGCCAATGGATTGCTAGAGTCAACCCGCGAAACGGTCGAATTGACGGGCATCAATGAAGCCGGCGTCGCTGCGGTTTACCAGAACGTCTCACAGCAAATTGAACTCGAAATCGAGTTGGAAACCGTCTCGCCTCCAGAAGTCCGTTATCAATGGCGCGCGGCGGCACTGAACGCCTACTTGGAAAGTGAAGTGATCGGCGCCAGTCGCCAAGCGGATCGCTTGGTGCGAGAACGTTTGACGCTACAGTCCACTGAAGATTCGGCCGTTGAGGATTTGCGGCAGGAATGTGCGGAGCTCGAACGTTGGCAATGGCTGGTCGAATGCCTAGCCGACCGCATCCTTTGGGACCGTGATTTTGACTTGGTCGAAGAAATGATCGATGCGCCGCCGGAACGTGCCGCGGCGATGCGTGCGGCACTTGGAATCACTCCCGGCTACTACACCGCGATCGCTCCCGACCCGACCGAAACTCAGATCGATACGCTGTTTGATTCGCTACAGAAACTGACGCGATCCAAACCGCGTTAAGAGCAGTTACTTTGTCAGCGGAATCACGTCTCTTGGTGAGTGCCATCGACGATTTGTTGGATCAAAAACTGGGTCGGCCCATCCCATGTCGGCAACGTTCTCAGCTGCCGTAACGCGTTGTCCAACTCGCCAGATTCGAATCGTTCCAACGCAGCTTCATACTGGCCGATCAACGCTTCATCGACAGGCGATTCAGACACACCGCCAGCGGAAACTAATTCGCTAATCTGTACCGGAGTGTTCATTCCGGCGGGCCGCACTTTGGCCAAACGCCGTAGCAACACCGGCATGGCTTGCGAATCTGTCCCGAGCGTTCCCGATGTCCCGCTCCGTAACGCTTCACGCATCGGTTCATCGACGATGATCTCCGCACCAAAGCGCTTCGTCATCGACTCCAAACGACTCGCCAAGTTGACGACTGGTCCAAACGCGGTGACTTTGACCTGATCCTTGGTCCCGATCTGACCAGCGACGGCGGGGCCAAGTGCCATGCCGATGCCACAGCGGAAACCGTGATCCGAATTTCGGAATTCGTCGCGGATTTTAATTGCGGCCTCGGCGGCCTTTAACGCCGCATCAGATTGCGCCAACGGCCAACCCCAAAAGCCCATCGCGGCATCACCGTGAAAGTCACCGATCACGCCGTCGAACCCCAAGATGTGCTTCGTCATGACGCCCAACGCGTCACTCACGTCGCTAAGCAGTTTCAACAGTTGGTCGGCGCTTTGTTCGCTTCGCTGTGAAAACCCTCGCAAGTCGCAAAACATCACCGCCAAGTCCGCTTCGCGTGGACGCAACGCTTGCGATGAATCCCCCGCTGCGATCGACTTCATCACGATCGGTGCAAAGAACCGCCCCATCGCCGCTTGACGACGCTGCAACAAGTGGCTTTGACGCAAGCTTGCGACCGTCGTGCCGACGATTTCGGCGAATTTAACATCGTCCTGAAGTTGCTCACTGACCGCTTCCGGCGTGCTGGATTCGGATGGCGAGTCACTGTGAATTTGGCCGGTGACATAGATCACCCAACCGCGGCAAGCTTCGCTACGAAGCGGAACACAAAACGCCCAGTCGACATCTTCACGCGCGGTAAAGACGGCTGAACCCGGCGCGTCGCTGCCTTCCCAGACGTTCAAGATACTTTCACGTGCTTTGATAGCCCGCTCGACGAGGCGACGACTGATCGGCGAATTACCAAGCGTCGCACTGCGATTGTCATAGTGCAGCACTTCGATCGAGTCGGAGGACTCTGGCAGATCCGAATCACCATCGCTGCTGTTCGCTTGCAAGATCGCGACAGACTCGGCCGCGGGCGTCGATTGCAACAGAACACTTGTCACTCGCACCAACAATTCCTGATCGCTTTCGCTGCTGGCAATCAAGTCTGGCAATCGCGTTAATACGTCGATGCGTGCGCCGACATTGCGGAAATGTTTACGCCGCAGGGCGACGTGATCAAACACGTTTTCGGTGACTTCGAATTGATCCTGGCCGACCCGACTGTTCGCTGGCCTACCGGCGGCCAACGTAAACGTCGTGTTACCGATCACGAAGTGCTCTCCCGGAACCAAGACGAAACGCACCGCGTGACGACCTTGATGGAACACCGGGTTGCGCGCCGCCGGGACAACAAACACTTCAACCTTTTGATCCGGTTGTGGCACCAAGCGGACATGCGAACGAGAAATCATCGGATCCCAAGGCACGTTCCAATCCACGCCCGCTCGGCCGATGACAATATCGGTGACCATCGCCGGTTCAGGGATCTCACGCCGCCAGCGGTGATAGGCCTGGGGACCTTGTGCGATCAATTCAGCCATGTCGAATTATCAATCCGAACGTCAAAGACAAGTCTGTAATCTCGTCACGGTCCACGCCGCAACGTTAGACACAGCATACCGGTCTGCTACGTTCGTTCCCAGCAGGCCGCCGTGTGCGTCTCGCCCGCTTCGGGAGACTGCGCATGTGGTGGCCGGTCTTTACCACAGCGTTCGACCGCAATCGGACAGCGATTGATGAACGAACACCCCACGTATTCCTGATCTGGAGTAGGAACCTCGCCTTCCAACCGAATGCGGTTGCGGCTGACTGCTGCCTTCGGATCAGGCACAGGAACTGCCGACAGCAACGCTTGCGTGTAGGGATGCGTCGGGTGATTGTAGACCGATTTGGCCGAACCGATTTCGACGATCCGCCCCAAATACATCACACCGACACGAGTCGAAATGTGACGCACGACACTCAAATCATGCGCGATGAACAAATACGACAGCCCAAGCCGCTGTTGTAGATCCATCAGCAAGTTGATGATCTGAGCCTGAATCGAAACGTCGAGCGCACTAACCGGTTCATCGCACAAGATCACTTTGGGATTGACCGCCAACGCACGTGCGATCCCAATCCGTTGACGTTGGCCGCCGCTGAATTCGTGTGGGTAACGATTGAGGAACTTGGGGTTCAACCCGACCAACTCCATCAGCCGCAATACTTCGAGCTTACGGTCTTTCCCGGCAGCCAGTTTATGGACGGCGAGTGGTTCGCCAATGATGCTGCCGACGGTCATCCGCGGGTTCAACGAAGCGAACGGGTCCTGAAACACCATTTGGACCTCGCGGCGATAACGCAGCATCTCGCGACTGGACAAGCCCACGAGATCGGTGCCGTTCAACCGAATACGACCATCGGTCACTGGCGCGAGTCCGGTGATGGCACGTGCGGTCGTCGATTTGCCACACCCCGATTCGCCAACCAAAGCCAACGTTTCGCCTTCGGCAATCTCGAACGACACGCCGTCAACGGCGCGAATGAATCCATGCTCGGGATTCAAAAACGATCCGCGACTGAACGGATAATGAACCTTCAGGTCCTCGACCGACAACAGCGGTGCGGTTTGGCGAGGCTTTACAGAATCGGACATCAGTGCATTAGACATCGGCTGCCTCCTGTGCGACGAAGCATGCCGCTTCACGTTCTTGACCGATCAACGTTAGCGCCGGCTCGGTCGATCCACAGCGTTCGATTGCGTCGGGACAGCGCGGGCGGAACGAGCAACCGGCGGGCAAGTTCCCAAGATCCGGCGGCTGGCCAGGGATCGCTTCCAACTGGCCGGACGCTTGATCAAGCCTTGGCAACGATCGCAGCAGACCTTGCGTGTAGGGATGCTTGGGCGAAGCGAATAGCGAATTGACATCGGCCTTTTCGACCACGCGTCCGCCATACATCACGAGCACGCGATGACAGATTTCGGCGACGACGCCTAAGTCGTGCGTGATCATGATGATGCTGGTTCCACGGCGCTGCTGCAAATCACGCAGCAGGTCCAAAATCTGTGCCTGGATTGTCACGTCGAGCGCAGTGGTGGGCTCGTCGGCGATCAACAAGTCGGGCTCGCAGGACAATGCCATGGCGATCATCACGCGCTGTCGCATCCCGCCACTGAATTGATGCGGGTAATCGCGAAGGCGACGTGACGCACCACTGATACCGACCATTTCCAGCATCTCGGCTGCTTGACGATTGGCCTCTTTTTGCGTGTGGCCGAGGTGCAGCCGTGTCATCTCGGTTAGCTGCTGACCGACCGTCATCAACGGGTTGAGCGCCGTCATTGGGTCTTGAAAAATCATCGCGATGCGGCGACCGCGAATCGCTTGCATCTCCTTGACGCTGGCTTTCAGCAGATCCTTGCCGCCGTACCAGACCTCGCCACCATCGATGCGTCCTGGTGGCTTCGGAACCAGACCCATCAAAGACAGGTTCGTGACGCTTTTGCCGCTGCCGCTCTCGCCGACCAATCCAACGGTTTCGCCCGGAAAGACTTGGAAAGACACGCCACGGACGGCGCGGACTTGTGAGTCATCGGTTTTGAAACTGACCTGCAGGTTGCGGACGTCAAGCAAGGGTTCGGATGCGTTGCTCATCGTTGTTAGTCCCGGTTTTTCATTCGTGGATCGAGCGCGTCACGAATGCCGTCACCCAAGAAGTTCAGTGCAAACAAGGTCGCCGCCAAAGCACCGCCGGGAAAGACAACGACCCACCAGAACACCTTCACGATCGACAGGGCTTCGACGCCGTCGTTTAGCAGCAGCCCCCAAGAAACGTCAGGCGGCGAAACGCCCAGCCCCAAAAAGGAAAGGAACGCTTCGAACAGCATCACGCTCGGAATCGTCAACGTCAGGTAAACGATCACGACCCCCAACACGTTGGGCACCAAGTGTCGGAACACGATCCGCCAGGACGACGCGCCGACCGTCTTGGCGGCTTCGACAAATTGCTCGTGACGCAGCGAAAGGATTTGGCCGCGAACCACCCGTGACATCGTCAACCAATAGATCGCACCGATCACGATGTAGAAAATGGTGATCTGATCAATCCCATACGACGCAAGTTCCTGCTTGACTGTTTCTTCGCCAAGGAACGTCACCAAGAAGATCACAACAAAGATAAACGGGATCGAATATAGCATGTCGACGAAACGCATCATCGCCGCATCAACGCGGCCGCCAAAGTACCCGGCGATCGCGCCATAGCTGACACCGATAATCAAACTGACCAAGGTCGCGACGATGCCGACGATCAACGACACACGCGCTCCCCAGAACACCCGGGCAAGCAAATCGCGGCCTAGCTTGTCAGTGCCGAACAGACTGGGAATCGCATAGTCGCCAAAGACTGCGACGCGAACCTTGCACATCCACCACGCGACGCCACCGAGGTTGTTCCACATTTGGTTGAACGGATGTTCGACCGCGATCCGTGACTCGATTTCATTAGAAAGCTTTTGCTGGGTCTCGAGATCCGTCGCTTCGATCAATTTCTTTTGTGTTCCCGCCAGCGATGCTTCGAACTTCGCCAATTCGCTGGTCAGTTTGCCGTCTTTGAACTTCAGCCCCGGACGACCACCCAAAACCACTGATTGCAAGTTCGGAGGCAGAAAACGCCGGTTGTTCAAATCCTTGTCGATCGGGCTTTGCAATGGCAACAGCGGCGTCATGAAGGCGGCCGTCGCCAGCAACACCAAACACCAAAGCGAAATCATCGCCGTGCGATTGCGACGCAAGCGGTTGAACGCGTCCTGCCAAAGCGAGACGCCACGGATTTCGCGGGACTCGGCCAGTAACCGCTCAAGAGCTTCTTCGGTGGCATTGCCGCCAGACCGGACGGGGCCGCCGGATGTGATGGAACTGCTCATTGAAGCTTCACCCTCGGATCGATGATCGCGTACGCCAAGTCGACCAAGGTATTCATCGCGAACAAGAGCACCGTGTAGGTCAAAACCATGCCCATCGCCAACGTGTAATCACGCTGCGTCGCGGCGTTGATAAAGTGGCTTCCCATGCCTGGCAATGCGAAGATCTTTTCGAGTACCAACGATCCCGTCAGGACACGAGCGACCGCCGGACCAAGGTACGAAACCACCGGCAGTAACGCCCCTGGCAACACATGCCGCATGATCACCGTTCGCTTGGGCAGGCCTTTCGCGAAGGCCGTTCGCACGTGATCGCGAGTCAACATTTCCAACATGCCGGTCCGCGTTAGTCGGGCGATGTACGCCGCCACGGGCAGCCCTAAACAGAACGCCGGCAACGCAACTTGGCTGAGCGTTCCCCAGCCGCCAGCCGGGAACAGCTGAATCATGAACACGAACAACAGAATCGCCAAACTGGCGATGACAAAGTTCGGGACGGCGATCCCAAACACGGCCGCCGCCATCAGCATCACGTCAGCAGTGGATCGCCGGTAAACGGCCGAAATCACGCCAGCGGTGATCCCAAAGATGATCGCAAACACGAGTGCGAAGATCGCCAATGTCACTGAAACCGGAAAACCTTCGGCGATGACTTGATTGACACTGTAGTCTTCTAGTCGCGTGCTCCAGCCGAGATCAAATCGGGTGACGACGCCAACCAAGTAATCCCAATACTGCTGCAGCGGCGGGGCATCGAGGTTGTACCGGGCTTTGAGCTGTCGTTCGATCGCCGGTGGAACACTCCGCTCGCCGCTGAAGGGGTTGCCGGGAACGCTCCGCATCAACACAAAGGACACCGTATAGACGGCCCAAAGCGTCAACAGCATCCATGACAGACGCTTCAATAGGTATCCGATCAAATCTCTCATTGCGTCGGCGTTCTCATTCCTGTGACGGTGCTTTCGGAGACGGGGCGTTCGACGCTGTTGATTCGTCGGCGTAGCGTAGGATCGACAGCGGGTGCAGGTCTTGTGCGGTCGGTGCAAAGTTCAGCACGTTCGGATTGCACATTTCCGCCGAGGTGTAGAAGTAGATCGGAATCACGGGCAGCTCCGTTGCCAGGATCTCTTCGGCTTGGCGGAGCAGCTCCAATCGTTTTGCAGGATCCTGTTCCTCGCCCGATTCCGCGATCAAGCGGTCGTATTCTTTGTTCGACCAGTTCGTATTGCTTTGCGGATTGCCAGTCACCCACAGATCCAGGAACGTGTTCGGATCGGGATAGTCACCGACCCAGCCATACCGCGCCATCTGGTAGTTTTCCATCTGAACGGTTTCGGTGAAGCTGCCCCATTCCATGTTTTGCAGCTCGATTTTGATGTTCAGATTGTTTTGCAGCTGCTGCTGAATCACCTCTGCGATCGGCCGGTGCGTTTCGCTGGTGTTGTACATCAGCGTCAGCTTCGGAAAGCCGCGACCGCCGGGAAAGCCAGCTTCGGCGAGCAGCTGCTTGGCCTTGTCGACGTCTTCGCCAAGGCCTTTGACGCCTTTGTAGCCGGCCAAGCCTGGTGGGACGACGCTGAACGCGGGCAGCTGTCCGGCCTTGGTGACCTCTTCGACGATCTGTCGCCGATTGATGGCCATGCTGAGCGCCTGTCGGACTCGGATATCGTCCAGTGGCGGGACGGCGTGATTGAGTTTGTAGAAATAGATCGACAACTTGGGTGCACTGTGAAAGTCATCGCGCTTGCGAAGCTCTTCGAGCACCGAGGTTGGCAAGTCATTGATCCATTGCAGCTGGCCGGTTTCGTACATGTTGAGCGCCGTGTTCTGGCTCTCAAGCGAGACGAAGTCGATCGTGTTCATTCCGACTTGATCGACGTTCCAATACTCCGAGTTCTTTTCCACGCGTACGCGGTCGCGAAGCCGGCGGAACTTCAGTCGAAACGGGCCGTTGGACACGATGTTTTCGGCCTTGGTCCACATTTGGGCGCCGAAGGTTTCGACGCATTCTTGTTTGACTGGATAGAGCGGATAGTAGGCCGACAGATACAAGAAATAAGGCACCGAGTATTCGAGCTGGACGACGAAGGTTTTGTCATCGATCGCTTGGGCCCCGCCCTCGTGCTTGAAATCGACCATCAAACCGTGCGTTCTGGTGATGGTGGAGTCTTCGCTGATTGCGGCCAGTGAACTGGCGAAGCGTTCTCGTTTGGGTGCGTGATCCCAGTCGGGCCGCCCGTTTTCGCCGAGCGGGATGATGTCGACTTCGTAGACCCAGCTCTCCTGCCAATCGAGTTCGGCGTTTTCGCGTTGTTCGTCGCTGGCGTCTTCTGGGAGCTCCGGTTCGGGTGGCTTGGTGATTTCGCGGAGCACGCCGTATTTCATCGTGCCGCGTGGGAAGTGCTTGATTGCAGCGTCACCGGTGGCTGTTTCGCCGGGACGATCCCACAGCTCGACTTCGACACGGTCACCGACGTTGACGATCGCGCGGTGATAGGCGTCGGCGAGGTGGACTTGGCTGATCAAGTAGCCGTATTCGCAGGCGGTCGCGGGATGCAGCATCCGCTGCCAAGACCAAGCGAAGTCGTGAGCGGTCAGAGGCGTCCCGTCGGACCAGCGGAGTCCTTCGCGGAGGTGGAAGGTGTAGGTTTTGCCGTCTTCGCTGATGTCCCAGGATTCCGCCATGGCGGGCTGAGGCGAAAGTGGCTGCAAACCGTTTTCCGGATCCGGCGGGCCTTCGGGCAGCATCCGGGTCAGGCCTTCGAAGATTTCGTAGATGATCCGGCTTTCGGGTTGCCCGGTCGCGCGGTGCGGGTCGATCGTTTTGGGATCGGTCCCGTTTTGGAGCGAGAAGTCAGCGGGAGGCACGCTATCGAGACGGGCCGCCCAGATGACGGCAAAGACAGCCACGAGAGCTGCAAAAACGACGAATCCTCGGCGAACTTCCGGAGCCACAGACGTGTCTCTTGTTGTTTGGACTTGGCGAGCTAGGCGGTACTCGGAAGTTTAGGCATTTTGGCAACCGTGACGCGAGAGCGATCCGAGCGGTTTATGCCTTGTGGCACGCAGAGCGTTACTCCACCGCCGAAAAGGTGTCAGGTACAATACTGTTCGGCGCAAAATTTGCGCAGTCACAATAGGACGGCCAGGGGTTTTGGGTGGAGTTGCGCGTCGAGCGATGACATGACATACTTGGTGGGTGAGACAATCATCTGACACCGCCGACGATTCTAGGAAGATCAACGCTTCGGACATCACCGGGCTAAAGTTCTTTCGAAAGGTCAAGCCGTTACTCGACTCCCTGCATGGCATCGGGGCCGCGAGAGACACCGCTAAGAATCGTACCCTGCACTACGACCAGTACTGCGTGCTGGTCTTGATGTGGATGTTCAATCCGGTGGTCGATTCGCTACGCGGACTGCAACAAGTATCGACCCTCAAGCAGATTCAAAAAAAGCTCGGCGTTGGACGTGCTTCGTTAGGATCGCTCTCTGAATCAGTGTCGATCTTCGATCCCGAACCACTCAAGGCCATTGCTGCATCACTGGCCACGCAGATCCCAAAGGCTGATCCATCGAAGTTCGACGCATTTGCCCATCAGCTCACGGCCGTTGATGGCAGCGTCTTTAAGACCGCTGTGCGCGTAGCATCTCTATCATGGTTGCCGTCGAAGGGCGGTGGCACCAGCGTCGGGAAGGCTGTAGATGGCTACCGAATGCACACCCACTTCGAGATTCTTCGCGGAATCCCTGAAAGAGTCGATGCTACACCCGCGAAACCCAAAGGAAAGGACGACGAGAAGACTGTCTTGTCCAATGCCTTGCAGCCCGATCGATGCTATGTGACCGATCGAGGTTACGCGAAGTTCGAGCTGTTCAATCAAATCAACGCGATCGGTAGCAGTTACATCTGCCGAGCTCGTGACAACAGCAAGCCGAAGCTCCTGCAAGAGCGACCGCTCACTGAAGATGACCAATCCGCCGGAGTCATTTCAGATACCGAAGTGGTCCTTGGGGCTTCCGCCAGCAACCACAAGACGCAGACGAGCGACCATCGCGTTCGGTTCATTGTGATTCAAGTTCCGCCGCATGCGCGAACAGGAAGCAAGGGCAGCAACTGCGATGGCTACCTTCGGCTAGTGACCAACGTGATGGATGTTCCGGCGGAGTT
>NZ_NPDI01000065.1:0-31504 GCF_002251265.1 Rhodopirellula sp. MGV
ACACTCACTTCGCACGCGTGTTGGTCGAGGCGGATTACCGCATGAAGTTGATCGGTATCGGTCTGGAGCGTTTGCCGGTCCCCGTGAAAAGCTATGTTGATCGGGCTAATCCAGCCACCGTCGCTGCTGGAGAATCGAGAATCGCCTAAAGGCTAGACTCCAGCGATCGTGATCCACGTCGCGAGGAGTCCCGGCTTTGGGCTTCGCGATGCTTGGCCCGCTTCCATGAGCCGCATTGGCGATAGCCAGCGGTTAAGTGCTCTTGCCACCTCAGCCGCACCACCGTCGCTGCTCGGGGAATCGAAAATCGCCTAAAGGCTAGACTCCAACGATCGTGATCCACGTCGCGAGGAGTCTTGGCACTATGCTTCGCGATGCTTGGTCCGCTTTCATGAGCCGCATTGGCGATAGCCAGCGGTTAAGTGTTCTTTCCACCTCAGCCGCACCACCATCGCTGCTCGGGAACCGAAAATCGCCTAAAGGTAGACTCCAGCGGTTACTTCGCAGCCTTCAAACGAATCGCCAGGCAGACTTCGCAGCGGTTGCGGGCGAGCTGGCGAACGCGGACATCGACGGGATTCCAGCTTTTGATGCGTTTGAGCCACTGCGGAATTCTGTCAGCGACTTCGTAATCGCCAAGCTTCATCGTCAACAGCAAGCCTTCGATTTCGCAAACGGAATGCTTGACGATGTTCTCGATCGTCACCAACGTCTTTTCTGGCTTCACGTTGGAATCGGCAAGCAACCATTTCACCCCGCGGAACTCTTTGCGTGGCAGGTCACCGGCGCGGGCACGGAGGTGCTTGAACCGAGGGTGCTCGGCAATTCGTGGGTCCATCTCGGCAGGATCGATGCCGATCACCCGCATGCCCAATTCCAACATTCGGCCGCAAGCCCCACCGGGAGCGCTACCGACTTCGACCGCCAAGTCACCGGGCGCAATGTCAAAGCCACTCCACGCGATCGACTCGGCGGCTTTGTAATACGCGCGACTGATCGGTTCGTATTGCGGGTTGATCGGTTGCACGCCGCCGGGCCAACGGGTGTGCCAATCGCTTGCCGTATGCTGACCGATAAACCAATCCGACGGATCGACCAGAACGACGTCCAAACAACGGGCGTCCGGTTCGGCGATCCGATTGGGCGCGTCGCATCGCAACCAAGTGTCGCCCAAACCGTTGAAAATTTCTTGGGCGACGACTTGGCTCACTTCGTCCTGCCCAGGCTCGAAGCCGAACTTGCCGATCGGCAGACGATCGCGCGGCCAAACGTGCAGCTCGTCGAACTGAATGCCACTTGGATATTGCGATTGCAGCAGTTCGATCAACGACTGAACTTGGGCTTGGCCGTCGACGTTGCGAAGGTGTCCGAGCGAATAGGCCGCCGAGCGGACGAAGGTTCCGTGGGGCAGTTTGGACTGGGAATCATTCTTCAGGGTGACGAAACCGGGACGTGAAAACGCGCGGCGCCAGCCTTGTGGTTCGATGTCATGCAACACACGTTTTTCGGCACCGTTGGCACAACAAACCATCGCAAACGATGGTTGTTCGGCGTCGACAGAATCATTCGTCATTCGTTTTGGACCTGTATTTTTGAAGTCGTTCTTCGACTCCGGGAATCAATCGGGCCGCGTTCTTGTAGTACAGCTTTTGCAGCACTTCGTCGGGCAGGCCCACACCATAGATGGTCCACATCCCTTGCGGCGGCGGGATTTTTTCGCTGTAGGGGAAAGACTCGTCCTTGGTTTCAAAGAACCGCCAGTACAACTGAAAACGCAGTTCTGGCCAAGGCCCATCGGTCCCAAACAGGATACGGTCCTGGTATCGGATCAAAAATTCGCGTGCGGTGTAGGGCTGACGGCCAAGTTCGCCGATTCGCGACGCAGGCTCGACCCACAAGTTGGGGTACCGATCGAGCCACTCGCCAACCGTTTTCAAATCTTCGCTGTTGTTGGCAACATGGGCACCGATGAACTGTGTTTTCGGGTGCCGTTCGATGACTCGGTTGCGGGCGTCCAACAATTCTTGGCGAGTGGGAAACTGGTCCCCATGAAAACTCCAGTCCGGATGCCTCGAGAGCTCTTCCCAGCGTTCGTTGTACTTGTCGATCGGGTCGAAAAACGCGGCCGGGTCGGCGGTGTGAATGATCACCGGAATCCCCAGTTCGCCACACTTGTCCCAGATCGGGTCCCAACGCGGGTCGTCGATTTTCATCAGTGTCCCGTCCGGATTCTTGTAGCTCAACCCGAACGCTTTAAACACCTTCAAACCACAGACACCGCGCTCGGCAGCGTCCTGTAATTCCTGGGCGGTGCGTTCGGCAAAGCCCGGTTGATGGCACGGCCACAGGTGCGGCTGATCGGCGGGGGCGTTGCCTTGCCAGTTGACGTTGGCAAAGATGGCGAAGCGATCGCGGTACTTTGTCCACAAATATTCCATGTGTTCGTCAAGCTGCTGGCCCAATTTGCCGTCTAAGGAAACGCACACGGCGATGTCATTGCGGTCCATTAGGCCGACGAAATCATCGAGCGCCTCCCGGCTGTCGCGTAGCCGATAGTGCATGTGAATGTGGGCATCGACGACCGGGTACCTTGCCGACGCCAAAGGATGTTCCTCGACGACAAGTTTTTGTCGGGGACGAAAATCGCGCAACAACAACTCACCCGCATCGCTGGGTGGGTCTTGCGCAAAACACGAATGGACACACAACAACGACAACGTGATCGCAAGCAACGATCGGACGCCATCGGAGAGCTTTCTCGCTACAATACGGTGGGGTTGGTCCGGTACAGGAAGCATTGACACGGCGTCTACCAGCTTGGGATGCGAAAGGGTGGCTCAGTGAACGAAGGAGATTTGACAGAGTTTCAAACCGAAGGCGGTCGCTCGACCAGCAAGAAGCTGTCGATGCAGGCGACCGCCCCCCCGTCGGACGTCCCAGGGTATCGCCTGGAGCGTTTCTTGGGCAGCGGCGCGTTCGGCCAGGTCTGGGTCGGACGAGATTTGAACACCGGTCGGCCGGTCGCGGTGAAGTTTTTCCTGCACCGCGGCGGTGTGAACTGGTCGTTGCTCTCGCACGAAGTCAAAAACCTGGTCCAGCTGTCTGCGGACCGCCATATTGTCCAAGTCTTGGAAGTGGGATGGGACAATGACCCGCCTTATTACGTGATGGAATTGGTCCCCGGCGGTTCGTTGGAGGACGAGCTGAGCGACCGCGGGGCCCTGCCGGTGACCGAAGCGGTGATGCTGTTTCGGAAAATCTGCGTTGGGCTAAACCACAGTCACAACAAAGGCGTGCTGCATTGCGACCTGAAGCCCGCCAACGTGCTGCTCGGTGACGATCATGAACCCCGTTTGGCTGACTTTGGCCAAAGCCGGATGACGCATGACCAAACGCCGTCACTCGGAACGCTGTTTTACATGGCCCCCGAGCAAGCCGACTTGGGATCGACGCCGAGCAGTTCCTGGGACGTGTATGCGGTCGGCGCGATCATGTACCGCATGCTGACCGGCGGACCGCCTTACCGCGACGATTCGATCGTCGAACAACTCGACACCGCCGGTTCGCTTCCCAAACGACTGGAACGGTATCGCGATTCGATTCGCAACGCGACACCGCCGGTGCGTCACATTCAACGCAGCGGTGTCGACCGTGAACTCGCCCGAATCGTCAGCCGCTGTTTGGCCCCCGAGCCCGACAGCCGCTTCGCCAACGTCCAAGAAATCCTCGACCACCTCGACCGTCGTGACGAGTCGCGTGCCAAGCGGCCACTGATGCTGCTTGGCATCCTGGGCCCGTTGCTGTTGCTGATCGTGTCGTGCATCATCGGTGTCCAGACCATCAACACGGCCAAAGAGCAAACGATGGTCGCGCTCAAAGCCGAGGCACGCGAAAGCAACTTGCTGGCCGCACGCTTTGCGGCGCGAACCCTCGAAAGCGAACTGGAACGCTACTTCCGATTATGCCAAGAAGAAATCAATAGCAACGCGTTCCGCGAAAAGCTACGCAGCACACTTGCTGATACCGATTTGCAAAAACGCTTGCAACAAATCGCCGGTGCCGGGACCAGTCAAAACGCAAGCAAGCTGACCCAAGTTCGCGAAAAGTTGCTCGACAACGAAGCCCGTATCGAACTGGATCAATTCTTGCAAAGTCGGCTGGACGATTACATGCCCAGCGTCGATCACCCGCACCGTCCCAAGCTGGCGACGATCTTTTTAACCGATGGCAGCGGAACGATTTTTTCCATTGCCTACGTCAACGCCGTCGCCCGCGAACAAAGTAGTGCCGGACGCAACTATGCGTACCGGACCTATTTTCATGGCGGCAAAAACGACTTACCCAAAACGACAACGATTGCAGATGTCGATGCACTGCGGCACATGCAGATGTCAGCTGCATTCCAATCAACGGCGACGTTTTTGTGGAAGATCGCAATCAGCGCCCCGGTCACTCTATCCGACGACCCGAATGCCAAACCGGACGCCGTCTTTGTCGCCACCATCAACCTTGGTGACATCGAAATCCTGCAAGGCGACGAACAGAAAAACCATGTTGCGGTTTTGGTTGACGCCCGCGATGGCCCAACTCGCGGCACGTTGCTGCAGCACCCTTACATGGACGAACGACAACGTGAAGGCAAGCTAAAAAACGGCGAAGTCTATCGCGTCGATCAGTCAACGATGGACGAATTGTTAACTGGCAAAGACGTCGATTATTCTGACCCAGTTTGCAGTGCCGAAGCGTCGCAGACTTACTCTGGCGGATGGATTGCGGCGATGCAGCCCGTTGCGGTCCCACGGCTGACAATCAATCCAGGTAATTCGGCAGAAACAGGACCTGGCAATCTATCGATCGACGAACAGTCTGACCTTTTGGTCTTGGTTCAGTACCGATTGAACAAGGTCTTCGCGCCAGTCGGTCAGATGACGCAAAGCCTGCTGCGCACTGGCAGCATCGGCGTGGTCGCGCTGTTGTTGGTCAGTGCGATGTTGTGGTTGTTTGTCAGACGGGTTCGCGATGACCGCGTGGTCCGGCGGATTCGTAAAGCGAGCGTGGACGTCGAACCGATGAACGCCCCTTTGACGAATCGTCGTGATTCGACGAAGCGGCAACGCGTCTCAACCGACACGTCCAAGAAAACGCCGATGCCAGATCTGACCGAAACGATCGTGACACCGGACAAATCAGAATAAAAAACCTGCGTTAAACGCTGGAGTCTAGCCTTTAGGCGATTTATGGTTCTCTGCTTGCGGCGGTGATGCCGCGAGCAGAACAAGATCGTTCAACCGCTGGCTATCGCCAATGCGGCTCATGAGAGCGAGCAAGCTCGGGCGCCAGGGCAGGGACTCATTGCTTCGTCCACTACGTTGCTGGAGCCTAGCCTTTAGACGATTCCCCGTTCTCAGCTTGCGGCGATGGTGCCGCGAGCTGAACAAAATCATTCAACCGCTGGCTATCGCCAATGCGGCTTATGAGTGTGAGCAAGCTCGGATGCTAGAGCGGGGACTCATCGCTTCGTCCACTACGGGGGAGATCAATCCTCTGGATTGATGCTCTTGAGGAACTTGAAGATATCGCTATCGGTCGTCAGCACCAAAGTACTGTCGCCACCTAACATTTCTTCATAAGTCTCCATCGTCTTGATGAACTGATAGAACGAGACCGCTTGCTGGTCTTGGTTGTAAGCCGACGCATAGATCTCGGTCGCCTTCGCGTCCGCCTCACCACGAATCTCCTGAACGCGTTTATACGCTTCCGATTCGATCTCCAGCAGATCACGTTCTTTGCGACCGATAATCTTCGCTGCTTCACCAGCACCTTCGCTGCGGAATCGCTCGGCAATCTGCTGACGCTCGCTGATCATACGGGCGTAGATCCGCTGCTGGACATTGTCGTTGTAGTTGATTCGCTTGAAACGAACGTCTAACAACTCGATCCCAAAGTCGACCAGCTTCTCCGCAGACTTTTCAAAGATCTCCTGCTCGATTTTTGCCCGGCCTTTCGTGATCGGATACAGCGTCCCAGCACTGCCCGGGCCATCAATGATCGCGGTGTCCTGCAGTGGAACACGATCCTTTGTCGTCCGAACTAACTCGATCAACTCGTGCTTCGCGATCGCGTTGCGGGTCTCACTTCCCAAAATGTCATCGAGTCGGGACAGAGCACTACGCTCGTCACGCAGACGTAGAAAGTACTGCTTCGCATCGTGAATCCGCCAACGACCGAACGTATCCACAACAATGTAGGTCTTGTCTTTCGTCGGCATTTCATTGGGGCGACCGTCCCATTCCAGAATACGCTTTTCAAACGACGTCGCCTCTTGAATGAACGGCAATTTGAAATGCAAACCGCTATTGGTAATGGGCTCGCCGATCGGTTTACCGAACTGCGTCACGATCACCTGTTCGGTTTCACTGACGGTGTACGAGCAAGAGAACAAGATGAACGCGATAGCCAACGCGAACAATCCGACAAGTGCAATTGGTAGCTGCTTCACCGAACGGCTCCTCCAGTCAATGGCAACAAGGGCAGGATCTGTTTGGCCCCGTCATCGAGAATAATTTTCTTTCCTAGCGACGGCACCACCTGACGCATCGTTTCGATGTAGATCCGCTGCTTGGTGACCTCCGGTGCTTTGACATACTCTTTTAGGACCGCATTGAATCGCGCGACGTCCCCCTCAGCTTCGTTGACTCGCTTCGTCGCATAGCCTTCGGCACCCTGAATTTTTTGCTCCGCTTGCCCACGCGCCCGGGGAACTTCTTTGTTGTATTCACCGTTGGCGACGTTGATCATCTGCTCGCGTTCCTGCTGTGCCTGATTGACCTCGTTGAACGATGGCTGGACTGGTCCCGGCGGGTTGACGTTCTTGAGTTGCACTTGATCGATCGCCAAGCCCAACTCGTATCGGTTGACCAGCTCCTGAAGTTGTGCGAGCGCGTCGACTTCGATCTCTTGCCGGCCAACAGTAATGACCTCATCCACGGTGCGATCACCGACGACCGTTCGCATCACCGACTCGGACAAGTCTCGCAGAGTGCGGCCCGGATCCCGAACCTTGAACAGATACATCTGCGGTTCTTGAATGCGATACTGAATCACCCATTCCACCGATGCAGTATTCAAGTCACCGGTAACCATGTTGCGTTCTTCTTTCTGCTCGCCCGAATACTGCGTTGGGTTGGTCGATCCGGGAGTCCCAAAACCGAACTCCTGCTTCAACTGCCGCTTGATCGGAACGATCTCAACCTTGTCGATTCCAAGCGGAAGCTTAAATCGCAAGCCCGGTTCGGTATTGCCGACATACCGCCCAAAACGCAAAACGACGCCCTGAGATTCGGCCTGGACGGTGTAAAAACTGGTCGATAACAGGAACAAAATGATGATCGCCGGAACCACCCAAACGACATAGGGCCGCAGGTGGTTGAGATCAGGCAACTGGATCCCGTCGGATTCAGGTTGGTTCATGATCGAGTCTGAACTCCGAGAGTTTTAAAAAGTGATTTCTGGGGAAACGTCCCCTCTTGGCATGAAAACATTGGTTTCCGGGCCGATGAATCGGCGAGATTTTTTGCTGGTGCCACCAAAACACAGCTTCATTCATGCTGCGCCCCGCAATGCTGGCACGAACGGCCATCTCGCAAATTCGTCAGAATCGGAGCGTGAACCTCCTTGCCCGCCGAACTGTCGTAGAAGTTTGCTGGGATGCAAAAGGCGAACCACCAGGCTTGCCGAAGCTACCCTGACGCGACATTACCTTGCCATCGCCGAGCTGGCTCGTAGAATGGAGTGGCTGGAAAGAGCGATCTTTCGGGCAACTTTCCGATCGGGGGCGATTTGGATTCGACCGGATGATTGGAAGCGCGTGATTGCGTGTCGTGGTTGATCAGTTGGCCACGTAAAAAGCTGATCATAAATTTAATTGCAGATGAAAATCTAGCACTGGCTGCCTAAGAACAGGCATCCCTGACTGAGGGGGCTCGCCAGAGGCGCCCGACTGTCAGATGTAATTCTGGATCGCCTGCCGTCAAGTTCGAGACGCGGTGGGCTAAATTTTGATTCGAGCTAGCGAGCGACGGAGCCTGTTGGGCAGCGCCGTGGTAAGCGAAATTGGGCCTCGGCCCGAAATAGTCCGACTACACACGTAGACGTCGCCGTGGACGCATCGCGGGACGCGGGTTCAATTCCCGCCGCCTCCATCTAAAAAAGCCAGCTTGCGAATCTCGCACGCTGGCTTTTTTCGTTGGGCTGGGTTTTTCGCAGGGCTGGCTTTTTCGCTAAGGCATGTCGACGCCCGGCCAGCGCACACCCTCACTGCGAAATGACCAATCGAAGCCCCTGCACTCCCAATCACGTTGCGAAGGGTTCCCAACCACGCTGCAAAGGCAAGCAGACGCTAGAACTGGATCTGGTACTTCTCAGTCATCGCGCGTCGTACTTCGGCGGTCATTTTGTCAATCTGACTCAAGGCTCCGCGATAATTCCCGTACGCGTTCCCCCTAGCCATCGCATCGGTGACGCGTTGATAGTCGACACTGCTGTTTGAATTGTAGTAGCCGTATCCATCGTTGTAGTAACCACTGTCCAAGCTCTGTGATGCCTTGACCTTGCCAGCCTGAATGTTGGTCTGCCTGACGCTCAATGCATTTCCACGAAGCAAGGTGGCCACGTCTACTCCAAACTGGATCATCTCCGGATCCACGTTCAAGGTTGGCAGCTCATCAATTTGACGGGCTCGCTTGTCATTCCAGCTAGCCATCGCACCGGTCGTTTGCGACTTGTGATCCCGCGTCCGCTCGACGATCGCATTGACTTCATCGAAGTAATGCTTCGACTGATAAGCAACCTGCTTCTCCTCGCCCCCTTCCAACGTCACCCTTCCGGCGGCGCGTTCCGCTTGGCTTTGCACACTGAAGACGCTCATCAATCCGCTCAATGTCGATTGCGTGATTGGACCTTGAAGCGACAGCGTGTTGTCTTCCACGGCGACTTTCCATGACTTCACCTCAGCAGCTGACAATCCGTTTTTCTCCAGAATCTCAGCAAGCATTTCGGCTGCAATCGGCTTTAAAGATGCCGGTGAGTTTTGGAACTGGAACTTCACGATGCACTGCTGCAAACTTTTCCGTCCAACGATCACACTGACGCCCTGAATCGACGCCAGTACCTTTGCCACGGATTCAGGTGAATTGGACTTTAGCGATTCGATACTCTGCAACCGCGTTGCCAAAGAGACGGGCGACAAGACGTTCCTAAGCTCAATCGCCATCATGAAAGACAAGTACGCCTCAGGCTGATTGGCTTGTGAGTTGAGAAACGGGGTGTACTGGATGTTCATGGTTGGAGTAAGCCAACCGGCCAAGAAAGCACGATCTGTCGGGCGCAGAATCCCCAATCGCTCTGGATGCTCCGTTCCGGGAACGAAATAAGTTTGATGCGGTGCGTGAATCACCTGCTGGCTTTCGACCGTGTCGACGTACCCACCCAACGAATCGGCAAGCCGCTCGGAATCAACAGGGCGTTTCAGGACCGCATAGCCGGCCTCCCATTTCGGCCGCATTTCGGCGAGTTCTAAATCAGCGATGAACCACACCTCATCGACTGTCGAAGTGACCCGACTCGAAAACCCGGCATCCTCCATCAACTTATTTAGTGACGGGACGTTGATGTATCCAATCGCGTTCGCCTTTGCCGGGGAGCGATCCAGCAACAACGAAATCTTCTCTTTCTCTTGCCCAAGACATGGAGCGGTTGAGACCACAAATAAAATCGCCGCATTGATCAAAGTTCGCATTCGCATTTGTACAGTCGCTTCAGCCGTGGTTAAAACAATCTCGCGGAGCAGCAAACAAGAAAGCGCAAGCAATACATCCCTCCGCATAGAGAGCATCAGTATAGCCAGCAATTTAATCATAGCGCCTCGCCTGCGACTGGCTAATCACCGCTCAAAACTGCATTAAACGGCAAAACCATCGATGAAACTGAAGTCCTACCACCTCGTCGGCCGAAATCGCTAAAGTTCTCTGACACTAAAATCTCAGTGTTTCGTCATTTTCAGCGGGCAAATGCTTTCTGACACGAGAGTTTCTCGCCAACTCATGCCGCATTTTCGCCTTTCACGGAACACTGCCTTCGTACTGATCACGGCCGTTGCATTTGCCACGCCGCCCGCGACTACTGCACAAAACACCAGCACGAATTCCTTAACCGATCCTAAACAAATTACGTCATCTGAATCGGCCGCTGAAACCGATCTGCCACTACCGCTTCGCTACCAAGCGGACGGCATTTCCGATGGGGATGTGATGCCCGGCGCGTCTGGGCTTTCCGCTGCTGATTTCCGCACCGCAGATTTTGATGGCGGGCTACTCAAACAGCATGAAAATGACTTCACTGCCGTGCCCGAGTTTTCAGGCGGGATTGTGATTGTCGGCGACAAGGCAGCCATGAAGATCGGGGGCTTCATCAAAGCCGACTTTATTTCGGACTTAGCCCCAATCGAGAGCGAAGACTCCTTCATCACCACTGACATCCCGGTTGGTGTGGCAGACTACCAAAACGCAAGATTTCATGCCAAGCAATCGCGACTGAGCTTTGACACACGTTGGCGCGTCGAGCAAGACATTGCGAGGGCCTTTGTTGAAGCCGACTTCTTCGGTGGTGGTGATGGGGCAAACGGGTCTCTGCGCCTCCGGCATGCGTACGGAACACTTGGACGCTTTACCGCGGGGCAGACATGGACGACTTTCACCGATCCTTCCGCTGTTCCTCAAACGCTCGATTTCGAAGGTGCGGTGTCAAACGTCAATCGCCGCCAAGGGCTCGTTCGATTCGACCAACCGCTGGGGCGTTCAGGTTGGAGTTGGGCGGCATCGCTCGAAGATCCAACGATTGATATCGAAGTACCGACAGGACTTTCGGGCCAGCCGCGGAGCGAGTCCCCCGACTTTATCACGCACCTCCGATGGGAAGGCGAATATGCAGAAACCCAAACAGCTGTTGTCCTGAGAAAACTTGGTTTTCAACAAGCCGGACAGGAAGTGATTACCGGGACTGCCTGGGGTGTGAATACGACCGGATCTTTTCGCTTGACTGATTGCACACGCGTTTATTCCCAACTGACGGTCGGCGAGGGAATCGGAAGCTATCGAGGCTCCCCAGATATTGTGTCTACCGGCCCAAACTCAGCTGCGATCCTGCCGATGTTTGGATGGATGATCGGTTGCAAACAAACTTGGTCCGATCGCCTGACATCAAATCTGACGTTTAGCCAACTGACACTCGACGACATCGCTGGTCAGTCCGCATCAAATCTTCGGCAGACAAAGTACTTAGCCATCAACACGATCTTTAATCCGTACGAACGGGTATTCGCAGGCGCCGAATATCTTTACGGCATGCGCGAGAACCAAGATTCTCGCCAGGCAGACGCGCACCGGATTCAGATTTCATTTGGGTTTTACTTGCCGTAGCAGCCCAACTTGCGGCTAGAAACGGCTTGCTTTTCTCACGCCGATAAGCGAGTAACCCGGATAGTTTGGCAAGACCATCTGTGTTGCCGTTTTACTATCGTTTGCATAAACCATCGTGCTGATCGGACGCCCATACACTCCAGGGTTTGGCTTCAATTGAACCTCCCAAATGGAGGTCAATCCGGTTTGTGCGGCCAACATTGTGAGTTTCAGCATTTCCAGCCGCTGGTATTCGGCTTGCTGCGCAACCGACCGTTGATACTCCATCGCCTCCGACCGAATCAGCAAATCTTCGCGCGACTGGGCCTCACCTTCGCTTTTCTGCCAATCCTGCCAACCAGTCTTCAGAATCTCGAGATCACTGTCGCTGAACATAAAAAATGGAACTGCAATCTGATCACCCGTGCGTAGTTCCATCAACACACCTTCCAACGGATACGTCTTCGGCTGCCCTGACAAAGTGCCCACGAAACGTTTCAGATCTGCTTCGTCTTCCAGCGCGATCCCCTCTATCTTTGACAGGACCTTCAAGACGACAAGCTGGTGCAACGAATCCAATGCCGAAAAGGCTTTTCCGTTGATCGTTACGACGCCGCGCATTTTCGACAGGGTGTAATCTTTTTTTCCATACGCGACGACACGGGCCTGAATCTTCATGCCATCACGTGACGTCCACGTTTGCATTTGGCTGGCATCATCGGGAGACTGGCTTAAGGGCTTCTGGTCACTCACCAATTCTTGAACGACTTGACGATCTTCGCGTGAGAGATCGGCAAGCTCAACAGCGACCAATCGCCCCGATCCTTTTCGCCGCAGGACCGCTGTGGTTTCGTTGGCGGCAATGAAGTCACCGTCAATCGTCACATCGCCATTGGCGATGGTCCAAGTACGAGGCTTTGCGACAGCAGCCGGCAGAGCAGTCGGCAACAGCGAGCAACAGAGAAAGAACAGGACAAGTCGAGCGGATACCATCACGGTGTTCCTAAACATGAGGCTAGATTCCAGGCGTTGGTTCGTCTGAGCTTGGCAAGCGAACCAAAAGGCAATTGTCGTGCGTTTCGGTACCGAAATGAACGAGAACGGAGGCTTCGTCTTGAGTCAAATTGTAGAGACCAGTTTCGACAACAACGCTGTTACTTTCTCCGACACGCAGAGCGACTCGCTGCGTGTCCTTATCGACTCGTCCCTGAATCGCTTGCACTTGGTCAGTGTCTTTGTTGAAAAGAGTCCCCGAAACGATGCCATCTTGATTAATGGCGAGTTGGACAACACGCGAAGGATCCAAATCGTCGGAACTTGTCGCGAATGCGAATGTCCCAAGCGGCATCCACTCGGACTCTTCCGCTTCCTGCGAGGAATCTGGGGCATCCACCGTGGCGAGCAACGCGGCGCTTTCCGCAAACTCCTTCGAATCCGCAATGGGCTGCCCCGAGAGATAAACTTGACTGGATTGGTACGTCACATTCCCGCCACTTCCATAGTCGTAGTAAACCGGTTGAACGGCTGGCGAAGCAACGGATCCCCAATTACACCAACTCACGACGTCGTTGTACGCCGGTGTGCTCCACCAGTACGCGTAGGGATAGTACGTGTACGCATAGATGTAATGCCATCCGCAACATCGGAACCGATGCCGTGCCCACCAATCAGGACGAAAATAGCCAGGCGGTTGATTGTCGTGCCAGCGGTCGCGGATTGCGTCTCCCCAATCCTGAAATCGATCCGGCACCTTGGCCGGAAGTGTGCTGGCGGTGTTTAGCTGGTTGCGCCAACGCTGATTGATCGCGTTGACTTGATGATCCTCAAGGGATACCCATCGAGGCTTATTGCTGATGATGGTATTCGTCCCGATGTTGATATCGCCAACATCGAGATTGACGCGTCGATCGGGAGGAAGACGATTCGCCGGCAATGGTCGGCTGGAAACACGATCGCCGACGCTCGGACGATTCACTGCTCCGGCGTCACGACGTTGATTCAACTCGTCGGCACGGTTTGCCGGAGAAGCCACCGGACGATTCACATTTGGACCAGGCCCCACGGGCGTGTCCAACCCTAAGAAGTCACCTAGGTCTCCGGCTGACGGTCGGCCCGAAGGAAGCTTGCCAAACTCAGGCATTGCCGGACGACTGGCACCAATCGCCGGACGCCCTAGCCGATCTTGCCCAACGTTGCCGCTTGGCCGAACGGAATTGCCAGGACGATTGGTCGCCCCAGAATCACGACTGCCGAGGCTCCCCCTTGCAACAACCGATCCGGATCGAGCTGGCGACAAGCCACTGACGTTCGTGCGATTCCCGCCACCGCCAATTCCTAGGTGCGGAGAACTTGTTTGTGGACGCTGCGTCGGCATTCCGGCATTTCCGCCGAAACCGCCACGCGGAACATTCATGGCAGGTCGAGCACCGCCAAAATTACCGCCAGCGCCGCCAAAGCTCGGTCGCGCGCCGCCGCCACCACGGCCACCGAAACCACCACCTTGCGCAAGCCCCGCCCACGGACACGCGATGAGCAGCACGAATACGCAACAGCTCAATCGACCAAGAGCCCTTTTCATCTGTCGTCTCCAATAGCTTGACCAATTCGCTTCATCGTAATTTCAGCTCCCGAGGGCATTGGCTCGCCCTCGACCTCTCGCGAAATCATTTGCACGACCATTGTGTCCGAATCGACAGGCCGAATCACATACGTCCCAGACGCGGTTCGTCCGTCGCTCATTGTCTGCGTCAACTTTAGACTCCAATGATCCGCTCCGCCGCTCCAGACACCGCCTCCAAAACTGCCGTCGGAGAAGAACATCCATGAACGGACCACGTTGAGCTTTGCGTCAAATCCGATCAACTCATAGGCAAGCGATCCCTCGGTCGCCGGATCAATGATCGTTCGCCGGATAAACTTTCTCCCCGGCAAGTACTCCACCTCGCTTCGCAACTGACGATCAGACATCCCTTCCCACGTTCCCAACAACCATTCCAGCGACTCGATCGCTTGATCTCCAGTCGTTTCGCTGCCCCCGGTCATTGGTTGCTCGGCTATCGAAACGATCGTCCACTGCCCCGCGTCTTTGACCAAGACAACAACAAACGCGGAAGCCTCAGCCGGCATCGCGGCGGATGTCAACTTCGTCACACCGTGCACGACGGCTTTGCCATCGACATCATCGCCGACGTCATGGAACTCCATCCGGTCGATTCGAGCCTGCAACGCCAAGTCCTTCTCCGACTCGACCGCTGCTTTGATGCGATCAATCAATCCTTGAGAGCTGGCAATTTGATCACCAGAAGATTCATCACGATAAGTAACGCTGCGGCTAACAAGCTGATCAATCGATTCCCATTGTCGCTCATTGAAGGCTTGAACGTAGCGTTTCAAATGCTCTCTAACAGACGCTTCCGACTCAGCGTTAACGGGAACTGGTGCAGCTTCCTGCCCAGGCAAGCAACTAACCGACAAAACAAGAAACGTCCACAAGCCAACCGCAAACGTTCGGAGGTACCGTGACATCGACCGTCCCCAAATCAAAGTGAGGTAAACAACACAATCCAAGACTCTTGCCTGATGCCAGAGTTTGCCGAACCGGCATAGCTGGAAACGACCGGCGAGCTTATCAGGAAATCCGCCATACCCCCCAGCAGCAGAGCAGCTTCGAATCCGAAAACTCAAACAGTAAAAGCATTCTTCAAAGCCGTTGCAAAGCCCGGGGTCCGATCCAGTGGCAGCTCGTTCTAACTTTCCGATCTTACGTTACCTGACGTTCTCAACCGGTCTTAGCTGCCTTTTTTTGATTGGATCTTCCTCAACAGTTCTTGCTCAAGTGAACAAGTGTGCGGATGAGGACAAAAGCGTTTGGTGCGATTCCATCACCACACCATGCGACCAACTTGAATGTGATGCCGCGTGCTCTGGCACCCTGCAGGACTCTTGGTACAAGTCGCTTAAGGCCAACTTAGCGACGCGCGGAATCACAACGTCGAACAACCTCACGCAATATTACTTCGGTACGACGAGCGGAGGAACAGAGCAAACCGACCGATACGGCGGACACGGCGACTATCTCGCCAATGTCGACCTCGGCAAGCTGGGGATTCAAGAAGGCTTGTTTATTAAGCTGCGTGCCGAACATCATTTTGGACAATCCATCGGCGAGTCCGCTGGCGTTCTGTTGCCTCCGACACTGCCAACGGAATTGCCCGTTGCTGAAAGTCGTGACCTCTACCTGACGAACGTACTCTTCACGCAATTTTTATCCGAACGATTCGCGATTTACGCTGGTAAACTGGACACGCTCGACGGCGATGCGAATGCGTACGCGAGCGGCAGAGGCATTACGCAGTTTTCTAACGCGGCCTTTATCGCCAACCCGATCGCGCTTCGAACCGTCCCCTACGCTTCGCTCGGGTGTGGCTTTGTGATTGTCGACGGAACCGAGCCGATTTTCAATTTTCTGGTCCTGAACCCAACCGACACCGCAGACACCGATGGCTTTGACGAGCTTTTCAACGACGGTGTGACCGTGTCCGCAGAATGGCGATTTCCCGTCCGCTGGTCCTCAAAACCTGGACATCAGCTGCTTGGCGCCACCTGGAGCAGCCGTGATTACGTGTCGCTCGGGCAAGACCCGCGGATTCTGCTGCCCAACGTGCCAATCGATCGGGCAGAAGGATCCTGGTCGCTCTACTGGAATACCGACCAAGCACTATGGGTTGATTCATGCGATTCGTCACGTCACTTCGGCTACTTTGCCAGGGCAGGAATCGCAGACGATTCGGCAAACCCCATCAACTATTTACTCAGTGCCGGACTTGGTGGATCCAGCCCATGGCGTCAAAAGGACTCGTTTGGGATTGGCTACTATTACAGTGGAACCAGCGATAAAGTAGGCCCGTTTCTAGCAACCGCCTTCGGTCCGATTGGTGATTCCCAGGGTGTCGAAATCTTTTACCGTTCGCAGCTCACTCAATCCATCTCCGTCACCCCGGACTTCCAGTGGCTGAGCCAAGCAAGACGCAACCTCGACGATGCGTACTTACTAGGCGTTCGAATGAACATCGCCTTCTAGACACGGCGACGTCCTTTTCACTCAAGCGATCAACTCGCGAGCGACTGCAAACCTCGCAATAACTATCCATATTTACACGTGCTCATTAGTGCACACAGCTGTCTATGTAACGGTCGTATGAAACTTTATTAATCCGATTGTGTGATCCCACCCGTCCGAACTGTAGTTGATACTATGCTATCAACGAACGGCGGCACCACTTGTCATGCCGGCGCATTCACTGGCAAGCATCCAGACAAACAATTGGGGAATCACAGCATGCTGCAAAAACGCTTTGGTGCGTTGGCGATCTTATTGGCTTTCGCCACGTCAACCTTTTCTTTCGCCCAGGACAAACCCAATATTCTTGTGATTTGGGGCGACGACATTGGGACTTGGAATATCAGTCATAACAACCGTGGAATGATGGGCTACCAAACGCCCAACATCGACCGGATTGCTCGTGAAGGAATCGCATTCACAGACTACTACGGCCAGCAAAGTTGCACCGCAGGTCGGGCCGCATTCATGGGAGGGAACGTTCCGGTCCGCACAGGGATGACGAAGGTCGGCTTGCCCGGAGCAAAAGAGGGCTGGCAAGAGAGCGACGTCACGATCGCGGCAGTGCTGAAAGGCCAAGGTTACTCCACCGGACAATTCGGAAAGAACCACTTCGGCGATCGCGACGAACACCTTCCGACCAACCACGGATTCGACGAGTTCTTCGGCAACCTGTATCACCTCAATGCTGAGGAAGAACCAGAGAACCGAGATTACCCAAGTGATTATGTGCTCCCCAGCGGCAAAACGTTTCGTGAGCAATATGGTCCGCGCGGTGTGCTGAAATGCAAAGCCAACGGCGATGGAACCCAATCGATTGAAAACACCGGTCCGTTGACCAAGAAACGGATGGAAACCATCGACGAAGAAACGGTTGCAGCCGCGAAAGACTTCATCAAACGCAAAAACGACTCTGACAAACCGTTCTTCTGCTGGTGGAACGCGACACGCATGCACTTCCGCACGCACGTCAAAGAAGAGAACAAAGGACTGTCAGGCAAAGACGGCGACGAATATCACGACGGCATGGTCGAGCATGACGGTCACGTTGGCGAGATTCTGGACCTACTCGATGAACTTGGCATTGCCGAAAACACCATCGTGTTCTACTCGACGGACAACGGCCCGCACTACAACACTTGGCCCGATGCCGGCACCACTCCGTTCCGTAGTGAAAAGAACAGCAACTGGGAAGGTGCTTACCGCGTCCCCGCTTTCGTTCGTTGGCCAGCGAAGTTCCAGAAAGGCGTCACGCTAAACGGCATCGTCGCTCACGAAGATTGGCTGCCGACTTTCGCCGCTGCTGCGGGTGAGCCCAAGATCACTGAAAAGCTAAAAGAAGGCACGGAACTGATTGGCCGCAAGTATCGCAATTACATCGACGGCCACAACATGATGGACTATCTCTCTGGAAAGACAGACGAATCACCCCGGAAAGAATTCATGTACGTCAACGATGACGGAAAAGTCGTTGCCTTGCGACTGGGTCCATGGAAGGGCGTGTTTATGGAAAACCGGGGACAAGCATTTGGAGTCTGGCGTGAGCCTTTCACCGAACTTCGTGTCCCACTGTTGTTCAATCTACGCCGCGACCCATTTGAAAAGGCACAGCACAACAGCAACACCTACAACGATTGGTTCCTGGACCGCGCTTACGTGTTGATCCCGATGCAGCAGTACGCTGCTCAGTTCCTGCAAACGATGGTTGAGTACCCGCCTAGCCAGACTCCTGGGTCGTTCAACCTGGAAAAGGTGATCGAGCAGATCAAGAATGCCAACAAAGGCAGCTGACCACTAAACCAGAGACCGCCGGCAGTAACGTGCCGGCGGTCTTTCTTTTTCTCGACCAAGTAACGGCAGCAGCTATGAACATTCGCCTTTTGATTTCCACCCTTTGCATCTTTGCTTTATCGACTCTCTGTTCTTCATGGTCTCTTGCCCAGGATCCACTGCCCTCGTGGAACGATGGGAAAACGAAACAAGCAATTCTCAGCTTTGTCGAGCGAGTCACCGACGAGAGCTCCACGGACTTTGTACCGCCCGCTGAACGCATCGCAACGTTTGACAATGACGGGACGCTGTGGAGCGAAAAGCCTGCCTACTTTCAATTGCTCTTCATCGTCGACCGTGTGAAATCACTGTCGGCCGAGCATCCAGAGTGGCAACACACCGAACCGTTCGCTTCGATCCTGAAAGGTGACCTTCATTCCGTCGCCGCATCCGGAAAACCTGGCCTGATGAAACTGTTCGCTGCAACCCATGCCGGGATGACAGTTGACGAATTTTCGGAGACCGTCACGACATGGCTCGAAACATCACGTCACCCAAGTTCAGGAAAGCGGTATGACGAGATGATCTACCAACCAATGCTAGAACTGCTCTCGTACCTTCGGGCAAATGGATTCAAGACCTACATCGTCTCTGGCGGCGGCATCGAATTCATGCGCCCCTGGGCATACGCAGCTTATGGCATCCCTCCAGAACAGGTTGTCGGGAGCAGTTTGAAATTAAAGTACGAAGTGCGCGATGGGACTCCGGTACTGGTCAAACTGCCCGAAGTCGACCTCATCGACGACAAGGAAGGAAAGCCTGTTGGAATCCAAAGCCACATCGGAAGACGCCCAATTTTTGCAGGCGGAAACTCCGACGGAGACTACCAGATGATGCAGTGGACGACGGCGGGCGAAGGCTCCCGCTTTGCACTCCTGGTTCATCACACGGATGCCGATCGCGAGTGGGCTTATGACAAAGACTCTGCCATTGGCAAGCTCGACAAGGGACTTCAAGACGCCGCGGCACAAGGATGGACCGTTGTCGACATGAAGGCCGACTGGAAAACGATTTACCCTTGGGAATAAGCCGGTGATTCTGTCCGCGTTTTCCAGCGGATGTGTGAGCACTGCTGAGTGGACGACTTCGTTCGGTCGCTTCACTCGCCAATCTCAAACACGCGAATCGACTGGCCTGCAGACGAAGGGACAATCGCAATCTTCCTTCCGTCGGAGGTAAACGCTGTCGTCTTGATATGCTGAATCGACTCGCAATCCAGCACCGCCAACTGGTCACCTGTCGTTCGATCCCAGACCGTCACTTGCCCCCGCCCGCCAACGAATAACCAGGGTCGCGTTGGGTGAAACACGATGTGGTACGAAGTCAATTCCAAGGGATAGCGACGGATTTCGGATCCCGTCTCGGTCTCGAACTCGACAACTTCGCGGCTCGATGAAACAGCCACCGATTGCCCATCCGTCGAAAACGTGGCGGAATTCACAGATCGCAGCCCCAGCCCAATCGTTTTGAGGATCTCTCCCGAACCGAGTGAGAACGACAACAACTCGCGGCCATCGGTTGCAAACGCTTGACTGCCTTTGATTGGCAAATAGCCCCCAAGGACCTCTCGATCAAATCCTTGCAGGACTCGTGGTTCGGCCGAACGACCATCAAATGGTTGCCACGCGAGCTTGCCCTTCTTGGCCCCGGCAAGCAAGAAAGAATAGGTCGGACTTGGCATCACCATCTCGACGCTGCTGCCATGGTCAAAAAGAGGCTCGAAATCACCGAGTTTGCCTTGACCATCAATCGGCATCACTCCTGTCAAACCACCGTAACCACCCAAGAGGACTCGATTCCCATTTGCCGACCGAGCCACTGCATTGATCACGCCTAAATCATCAAGCCGATCGGAGACGGAAATGGCCGCCCCGGAAGCGACGTCATACACAGTAACGATCTGATCAATTCGCCCGACGACTAGCCACCTTCCGTCTCCAAAGAAAGCCATGTCGTTGATCGTCCATCCCTTTGCCTCGATCAAGCCGACCTGCCGCACATCGATTCTATTTTCAAATTCGTTTGCGGGACGCTGTGGCGACTGACGGGTTCGAGGTTGCAGTGACTTCGCAGGGAGACTTGCGACACGCGGTTCTTGCATTGCGGTCGGCTGGGCCGGTACCAAATCCGATGGAGGAGCCGCAGGCATTTGCACAGACGGACGGGAATCCACGGCAACTGGCAACTGATCATTATCGGGAGATGGTGGCACGACATCTGAAACAGCAGCGATAGCAGACGGATCCAGAGTACTTTGCGGTGCATCGGGAAAGAATGCCAACAGGCTTTCTTTCTTTTCCTTCTGCGGCTCAACCAACTCTTCCCCATCGCCGGGATAACGACCGACCAAGATATCGCCATAAAGTAGCTGCCCTCGCATCGCGACGGCAAGCGAATCCCCTTTGCTAAGAACGCCATCCGTTTCAGCGATCGCAATCAACCAAGCGATTTTCGAGAGCACATCACGCGACTCGCCCTTGTAGTCGCCGTACTGCGGAACATGCACAAGGAGCAGACACGAGCCAGCGTGCAACTCGCAATATGTCAGAAACTCGCCGTTGGTGAAATCAAAGATGCCAGACTTGCTGCCACCAGTAAACGCCTTCTCGCTAGCCACCTTGATACTGTTGGCAAACTCTTGAGCGATTGCTTTGGCCTCGGACGTGTTGCCTCGGCCCGCATCTTTATCTTGCTTGCTGAAGACCTCCGACTCGGCGAAACGTAATCGGCCAGCAGGTGAATTCTCGTCGGGCTCGGCACTTGCAACCTTCTCGCCGTTCCGCCCCAGAGCGTTCGATGGCTCAAGGTTGCGGACATGAATGAACAGCGCCACGGTAAGAATGAACGCGATATAACCGAGTGTCAGTCCGGCGCGGGCACGCTTGATGCCGCTGTTACCTGACTCCGACCGTTTGATCATGGCGACGGCGACGTGGCCACAAATGATCGCGATCACAGACGTTACGAAGCTGCTGAAACACGCCACGATCAGCGGAAGAGACACCAGACCGAAGACGAAACTGGCAATTGCCAACGAAGGCGCCGCACGCTTTTGGGCCCCTATCGTGGCGTTGCCGCCCGATCGAACCGCGACCTGGCCCAGATCAAACTCGGTTCCACACTGGCGACAGACAACGGTTTCTTTCACCGTCGAGATTGGGATCACGGGGACAAAGAATAGCGTGAACCAAGTCCGGCGAGACGAATGCATGCAGGGCTGCGAACTGCCACAAAACAGACAGTCGAAAGCCCCGGCGGCTTCTACAGTGCTACGGGTGCGCCAGCCAAAAATCAGCATCAAAGCGGTCCAATCGATCAAAAGGCAAAACGCCCATGATAATCGAATCGCTGGAGTCTAGCCTTTAGGCGATTTTCGGCGCTCGGCCAGCTAAGCAAAAACACACAACCGCTGGCTATCGCCAATGCGGCTGATGAAACCTGCTCGTCACCCAACGTCACGACTTTGGACGGCAATGCGAATCAATCGATTTCAAACACATGGTTACCGGCCAGGCCGTTGGCCCTACTGTTTTTGGGTTGGGCATCTCCCAGGCCCTTCGGACCTGGCTAGGTAACCTACCGGGGCTTCGCCCCTAAAACGAACGAGCGTCACACGCCCCCTCAACGCGATCTTTTGATCACTCCCGCTGGAGTCTAGCCTTTAGGCGATTTTCGGCGCTCGGCCAGCCTAAGCAAAAACACACAACCGCTGGCTATCGCCAATGCGGCTGATGAAACCTGCTCGTCACCCACCGTCACGATTTTGGACGGCGATGCGAATCAATCGATTTCAAACACGTGGTTACCGGCCGGGCCGTTGGCCCTACTGTTTTTGGGTTGGGCATCTCCCAGGCCCTGCGGACCAGGCTAGGTAACCTGCGGGGCTTCGCCCCTAAAACGAACGAGCGTCACACGCCCCCTCAACGCGATCTTTTGATCGCTCCCGCTGGAGTCTAGCCTTTAGGCGATTTTTGGCCCTCAGCCAGCCCAAACAAAACACACAACCGCTGGCTATCGCCAATGCGGCTGATGAAACCGAGCCTTCAGGCGATGCACGAAAGCAATCGCGTTACGATGTGACTGCTTGCAAACGATCTGAGCCTGACCACACCTCTGCGGAAGCGGGCGAGGCAATCAACTCACGCAACTCGTCAACACATCTACCGGCATCGGGCCCGTACAGTGTCCCACCGAGAACCTGCCCGTTCGTGTCGTCAATCACCAAGCGATAACTGGGGCTCGTTGCCGCAGCATCGTTCGGAAAACGTTGCTCTGACGCGTCATCCCAGTCACGCCATACGCCTTGGCGGACGCGAATGGTAATGCCTTGGCGTTCGGCCACCGTGTCCGGCATTCCGACGCTAATGCAACGCCAATCAAGGATAAATGTGTCGCTCATCAGTCACTCCCTTTGTTCGGTTGGTTGATCCAATCCGGCAGCAGCTACGTGCACGCCGGATGGTTGAATTCGGCAAGACGACTTACGCATGAGACGATTCGCGAACCACACACACTGCACGCGATCTGTCCGCTGGCGTGCAAATGCTGAGGTTGATTCGAAGAGGTGCCGCGCGAGCACAACGAAGAATTCTGTTTGCGCGATCGCTTCATTATTGATCTATTGCCTGGGCCTATTCCAGCATGTTTTTATTGCTTTAGGCAAAACAAAACAATCACGGAATTGATGCCACTCGTGATTTTTTTGACGACTGTAGTGATGACGGTCTCTAGACAGATGACAGTGCATGTCATTGCCACCAGCAACCGGGTGACAATGGTGCAGCGAGTTGCACAAACGCGAACCCAGGCAACAACCCATTCACCGCAAACCGCAAAGTCACCCACACCCAGCGAACAGGCTGCCGCAACGGAAAACTGCGGGCCAATGACGGCGCGGGTGCCCCGCCAACAAAGCGACGGCGAACCGGCGTGTGACCACCCGGTGCCCCGCCGCACACCGCCGACCGCTTCAAGCCAAATCGAACAGCATCACTTCGGCGGAACCAGCTTGGCCTGCTGCTTGCAACTCCAACGCGGCAACGTCGCTGATCGCGATCGCGTCGCCTTGATGAAGCGATTCACCGTTGGCGGAAATGTCACCTCGCAGCACTTGCAACCAACCATGGCGGTCAGGAGCAAAGGAATATTGCACTGTCGCGTCGCCATCCAACTCCGCAAGATAGATCGCGACGTCTTGGTGGATCAGCAGCGACTCGTCGCGACCGTTTCGCGAAGCAACGAGTTGAAACCGGTTTTTCCTGCCCTGAGGGTCGAACGCCTTCTGTTCATAGCCGGGCTCCAAACCGTCACGCTCGGGAAACAGCCAGATCTGGTACAGATGCGCCTGCTCGTCTGCTGACGGATTGAATTCACTGTGCGTGATCCCCGTCCCCGCGGTGATCCGCTGGAACTCGCCCGGTCGCAGGACTTCACCGTTTCCCATCGAATCACGGTGCTGGAGCGCACCTTCGAGAACATAGGTAACGATTTCCATGTTCTCGTGCGGGTGCGTCCCGAAGCCTTTGCCCGCGGCGATGTAATCCTCGTTCATCACCCGCAACGATCGGAAGCCCATGTGACTGGGATCGTAGTAGCCGGAGAAAGAAAACGAGTACTGCGTTTTCAGCCAACCGTGGTCGGCACTGCCGCGTTCATTCGCACGTCGTAAGGTAATCATTGATGTCTCCTTGATCGATGACTCGCGATCAAATCAAGCTGTCACAAATCAAATCTTTGCTGCCAACTCTCGAGCCTGCTCTGCCGCGGCCGCCTCAACGCTCGCAACAGCATCAGGGGCCCCCAACGTCGGTTCGACCAGAATCGACTGGACGTCAGTAAAACCCAAAAATCCCAGCACCAAATCCATGTAGCCTTTCTGCAGATCCATCGCTTTCGCTTGTTCGTTTCCGTAGGCACCGCCTCGCGAATAAATCACGGTGATCGGTTTCCCGGTGACAAGTCCCGTGTATCCGGTTGCCGGGTCGAAGGTAAACGTTTGCCCCGGCTGGGCGATCAAGTCGATGTAGTGTTTCAATTTGTACGGGATGCCGAAGTTCCACATTGGCAAACTGATCACGTACTTGTCAGCAGATTTGAATTCCTCGCACAAATCCACGATCGTCTGCCAAGCGTCGCGTTGTGGGTCGGTGAACTCCTGACCGTGCATCACTTGATACTTCGCATCGAGGGCAAAGTCGTTGAATTCGGGCAGCGTTCTGTCCCATAGATCCAACGTGACGATTTCGTCATCAGGATGACTGTCACGATAGGCGTCGAGGAATACATTTGCGGTGGAGATCGATTTGGAGCGTTTTTTGCGTGGCGATGACTCGATAGACAGCAACTTGGCCATAGTGGGTTCCTTGGATGCAAAGGTGAAGTGGGAACAGAAAGGGATACCGCGAAGCCTCATTTACATTACATGTAAACCTTCCTGGCAAGACAAATTTTTTTGCCGCGTTGTGATCTAGCTGTTATTCAGGGACGCCGGCCCGTAGCGATTCCAGGATGCGAATCAGTTTTTTCTGGTCGGTTTTCGAGACTCCCGCTAGCAATTCGGCGTGCAAATCGAGGACGGGCTGGTCAAGTTTTTTCAGCAATCGCTTTGCCGCGGGCTTGAGTTCGACCAGAAACACCCGCCGGTCGGTTTTTGACTGTAGTTTGCTGATCAGATTCAGCTTCAGCAGTTGATCGACCACCCGTGTGATCGCAGGGGCGACCTGGACCATCCGTTCGGCGACCTCCAAACACGGCATCGGCTCGCCCTCACCGCGAAGGATCCTCAGCACGTTGTACTGGGTCACCGTCACGCCATGCTCACGCATCAGCCTCGCCATGCGGTTTTCCAGCAGATCGCTGGTTCGCATGATCGCCAACGTCGCTTCTTGTTCAACGGACGCGAACGGTCCGCGTTTCTTCAATTCTTCGCGTAATGTCTTAGCCATCGGTCTCTCCCGCCTGAAAGTTGACATGTAGTGTATCGTGGCGGCGAATTGCGAGGTGAAAAATCTTCACAAAGAGACTCTTCACACACTGACAGGCGTGCCCGGTTAAACTACACCTACCGCCCCGCCCGCCCTCCTGCCGCTCAGCCTTCGCTATGGTCCCCTCGGTACCTCATTCTGTGTTGATTGCTGCACTTGCCACATGCGTGTTCGTTGGAATCACGAGTGTAGTGAGTGCCGACGAGGACCTGTCCTTCAACCGCGACGTTCGGCCGATCCTGTCGCAGCATTGTTACGCCTGCCATGGCCCGGATGAACACAGTCGCGAAGCCGACTTGCGGTTGGACGACCGCGATGCGGCCGTTGACTATGGGGCAATCACCCCTGGGGACACCGAAAGCAGTTTGCTAGTCGAGCGAATCCTGACTGACGATCCTGATTTGATTATGCCGCCGCCCCGTGGCGGGAAAGAATTATCCGTCGATCAAAAGCGGTTGCTACAGCGATGGATCGAACAAGGCGCCGACTATCAACAACACTGGGCCTTTGTACCAGTTCCCGAAACGGTCGCGGTTCGTGACCAAGCTGACGACTGGGCGATCAACCCGATCGATCGCTTCGTTGCCCAAACACACCAGCGGATGAGCCTTGGCCATCAACCCGAAGCGGACCGAGCAACGTGGCTACGTCGAGTGACATTCGACCTGACGGGCTTGCCACCGACACTTTACGAACTTGACCAATTCCTCGCCGACGATTCAGCGGATGCGTATTCCAAAGTCGTCGACCAACTGTTGGCTTCAAACGCCTATGGCGAGCGAATGGCGAATGTCTGGTTGGACGTCGCCCGATACGCGGACACGTTCGGTTACCAAAACGATATGCCGATGGAGATCTGGCCTTGGCGTGACTGGGTGATCAATGCGTTCAACGACAACATGCCCTACGACGAGTTCTTGACCGAACAGATCGCCGGTGACTTGTTGCCCAATGCGAGCCAAGACCAGCAGCTCGCCACAGCGTTCAACCGACTGCACCGACAAACCAACGAAGGCGGCAGTGTTGCCGAAGAGTTCCGATTGACGGGAATCGCCGACCGAACCACCACCGCAGGGACGGCGTTTTTAGGCCTGACGTTTGAGTGCTGCCGATGCCACGACCACAAGTTTGACCCGATCAAACAACGCGACTTCTATCGACTGTCTGCGTACTTTTCCGACATCGACGAGTTCGGCTTGTACTCGCACTTCACCCGAGCCCAGCCGTCCCCAACAATGCTGCTGTACCAAGGCGACCAACGGGGAAAACACCAGCAAGCGTTGAATGCGATTGCAAATGCACGGCACAAGCTCGATCAAGCCATCGAATCATTGACCGCGTCTTGGTCCAAGCGGCTTGGCGAATTACCGCGAGATTTACCAACGCCTCGCCAACCAACCTTTCGCATGGAACTGGACGGCGAGGCAGAAGGTGTCGTCGGGAATGCCAGTCGCTGCGATGGCGACCAAGCGATCGAATGCGAGGGTGCCCCCGAATTCGGACGCACCGGTCGCTTTACCTATTCGCTTTGGGTTCGCCCGGCAGTGCAACAACCACGAATGATCGTGCTGCACCAATCGGTTGCCGCCGAAGATGCCGGATTTCGCGGCTTGCAGTTGACGCTTGATGATGGACATCCCGAGTTTTCGATGATTCACTTCTGGCCCGGCAACGCCGTTCGCATCGAAAGCGTCAACGCAATTCCGACCGACCGCTGGACACACCTAGCAGTCACACACGACGGCAGTGGCCAGGCAAGCGGATTGCGACTTTTCATCGACGGCAAGCTCGCCGAAGTTTCAATCGAACGCGACAAGCTGACTCGCGACATACGTCACCGCGGCGAATGGGGTGATGCAAATGTCGGCAGTGTCAAGTTAGCTCTCGGCGCAAGGTTCCGCGACATTGGTTTCCGCGATGGCTTGATCGATGATTTGCAAGTCTTCGATACAGAACTTTCGTTGGCCGACATCGCGGCGATTTATTTCGACGCGATTCCTGATGATGTCCGTCATAACAAAGACGTTCAGCTGACCGATGTGCAAGCACTGGATCACTGTTTAAAAACTGCCGAACCATCGCTTGATGCGTTGCGAGAAGAACTGCAACACGCTCGCACTCACGAGAACGAACTCGTCACGAAGATTCGCAACATCATGGTGATGAAGCACAGCGATGATGCGGCCGCCATTCATGTGTTGAACCGTGGCGAATACACCGAAAAAGGCGAAGCAGTAACAGCCGGTGTCCCGGAATTCCTCAACCAGGTCGCTATCGATAATCACCTCGGCAATTGCGACGACCGGCTGACGCTCGCCAAGTGGATGACAGCCCCCGACAACCCGTTGACTTCGCGGGTGATGGTCAACCGAATGTGGCATTTGTTTTTTGGGCGTGGGCTGGTCGTCACGCTCGAAGACTTCGGCGCCCAGGGCACACCGCCATCGCATCCCGAGTTGCTGGACTACCTTGCCCGATCGTTGATGGACAGCGGTTGGGACCTGCACACCCTCTGCCGCGAAATCGTCTTGTCCGCGACCTACCGACAATCGTCGCAGATCACCGACCGAGAACTGTGGGCGGCAGACCCGAACAACGTTTACTTGACACATGGCCCGAAACATCGCCTGTCAGCTGAACAACTTCGTGATGCGGTGTTATCGGCCAGCGGATTACTGGTCCGTCAAGTCGGCGGGCCGAGCGTGATGCCTTACCAACCGGCCGGACTTTGGCAGGAAGCTGGCACCGGAAAGAGCTACCAACAATCGACCGGCGATGGGCTTTACCGGCGTAGCCTTTACACGTTTTGGAAACGCACCGCGCCACCACCTTCGATGTTGACGTTCGACGCGACCAGCCGCGAAACCTGTACCGCTCGCCGCGAGCTTACCACCACGCCACTGCAAGCACTCGTGTTCTTGAACGATCCGCAATACGTCGAAGCTTCGCGTGTTTTGGCCGAAAAGCTCATTCGCAAGCACCCTTCGCCATCCGATCCGAAACGGACGCAGCGGTGGGACGAACTGTTTCGTCGCTTGATCAGTCGCGTGCCAACCGATGCGGAACGCGACGTGATTGAAGGCCTGTATCACGAACAGCTCTCCCACTTCACGCAGCATCCTGAAAACGCAAAACAACTGCTCGCAGTCGGCGAACAACCGCTGGCGAGTGACCTTGCCGCTGACGACGCGGCACAAGCCGACTTTGCGGCGACCACCATCGTGGTTCAAACGGTGATTGCCTACGACGAAACCGTCATGCTTCGCTAGATCCAAACCGACTCGCAACCTTTCAAGCTTTCATAAACCGCATGAACGAATCATTCGACCGACGGCATTGGCTGCAACGTTTCGGCATGGGATTTGGCGGACTGGCCGCCATGCATTTGATGCAACGTGAAACGTCCGCAAGCGGCGTGTCGTCAGCGGACGGCGTGCCGAGCCTGGGCTTGGTCAACCCGACTCACCACGCCCCCAAAGCGAAACGGGTGATTTACCTGTTCCAAGCGGGCGGGCCGTCACAGCTTGAAACGTGGGACTACAAACCGCTGCTGAACGAGCGGCAAGGCACACCGCTGCCCGACTCGGTCCGCAACGGACAGCGATTAACCGGGATGTCAGGCAACCAAGCGATCTTGCCATTGGCCGGCTCGATCTACAAGTTTGACCGCTACGGCGAATCGGGAACTTGGGCGTCGGAGCTGATGCCGCACATGGCAAAGCAGGTCGACCGGATCGCGTTGATCAAATCGATGTATACCGAGGCGATCAACCATGACCCCGCCATCACGTTTTTGCAAACGGGCAATCAAATCTCCGGACGCCCGAGCATTGGATCGTGGTTGCACTATGGGCTGGGCAGCGAGAGCGAAAACCTGCCGGCCTTCGTGGTCTTGATCACCAAAGGTAAAGGCGGCCAACCGTTGTACTCGCGGTTGTGGGGATCTGGCTTTTTGCCGGCGAGGTACCAAGGGGTGCAGTTCCGGTCGGGCAAGGAACCGGTGCTGTACCTTGCCAATCCACCGGGCGTCACGCAAGAGAGTCGACGCAACATGCTCGACCGCTTGAACCAACTGCATGCGCTGGAACAACAGCGACTGGGTGATCCGGAATTGACGACACGGATCGGCCAGTACGAGATGGCTTATCGGATGCAAAGTAGCGTTCCCGAAGTGGCCAACGTCGCCGAAGAGCCGCAGCATGTTTTGGACCTGTATGGTCCAGATGCGACGACGCCGGGGACTTTTGCATCGAACTGCATTTTGGCACGCCGGCTAGCGGAACGAGGTGTCCGGTTTATTCAGCTGTATCACCAGGGCTGGGATCATCATGGCAACATCCCCGGCGGTATGAAGACGCAGTGCCGTGAAACAGATCAACCGGCCGCGGCGCTACTGGAAGACCTCAATCAACGCGGCATGTTGGATGACACGCTAGTGATTTGGGGCGGAGAGTTCGGGAGAACGAATTACTCGCAGGGCACGCTCACGGCGACGAACTACGGACGCGATCACCATCCGCGTTGCTTCAGCATGTGGATGGCGGGCGGGGGCGTCCGCGGTGGCATCAGCCACGGTGAAACGTGCGAGTACGGATACAATGTCGTCAGCAATGGCGTTCATGTCCGAGATTTCCACGCGACGTTGATGCACCTGATGGGGATCGATCACGAACGTTTTACAGCCAAGTTCCAAGGCTTGGACGCGAAGTTGACTGGCGTTGAGCCGGCGAAAGTGGTGAAAGAGATTTTGTGAACGTACTGGACGACGCGAGGAGTCCCGGCTTTGTGCTTCGCGATGCTTGCCCCCCTTCCATGAGCCGCATTGGCGATAGCCAGCGGTTAAGTGTTCTTGCCACCTCAGCCGCACCACCGTCGCTGCCAGAGAACCGAAAATCGCCTAAAGGCTAGACTCCAGCGAACGACGGCGCGAAGAGCCCCAGCTTTGTGCTTGGCGATGCTCGGCGATCCGCTGAGCGCTTTCGGCAGCGTGTTGGCGATGAACCGCCCAGTCGATGCGGCCACGGCTGAGTATCTTTCGCGCCCGGGCTTTTCGTCGAAGCGATCGCCGCACCCAGCTTCGCTCCGGAAGCGGTCGAGATTTTGACGACCAAGCCAAAGTGGAAGGCCAACGTTCGCTTAATGGCGGTGGGGGCACTCGAAGGGCCGCGGCCAGTTTGCGACGCAGGGCCAGGCTGGTCGTTCCCCCGTCTTTCAGTTCGGCCAAGATCTCGGGGTATTGGCTCGGCTTGCAGGCGATCGTCGTGAAGGCGTGATTCTTGGCTGCGGCCCGGACCAGGCTGGGTCCGCCGATGTCGATTTGCTCGATGGCCTGGGCATCGGTGACACCCTCTTTGGCGATCGTTTCTTCAAACGGGTAAAGGTTCACCACGACCAGCGGAATCGGAAAAATACCATGCTCGCCGATTGCGCCCATGTCGTCTTCCCGGTCGTGTCGGCAGAGGATGCCGCCGAAGATCTTGGGATGCAGCGTTTTCAAACGCCCATCCATCATTTCGGGAAACTGGGTGTACTCGGTGACGTCTTTGACTGGAATGCTGGCCTCTTCCAGATGCCGCCGCGTGCCGCCGGTGCTGTAGATGGTGACACCTGCCGCAACCAATCCCTGGGCGAACTCCGTCAGCCCCTGCTTGTTGCTGACACTGATGAT
Organism: Rhodopirellula sp. MGV; assembly: GCF_002251265.1. NCBI lineage: Bacteria > Pseudomonadati > Planctomycetota > Planctomycetia > Pirellulales > Pirellulaceae > Rhodopirellula > Rhodopirellula sp. MGV. Next base: position 31,054 of record NZ_NPDI01000065.1, read on the forward strand.
GGCATTTTGAATAACGGGATCTTGAGACATCGCGAAACCAACCTAAAGCAGAATATCGAGGGTCGAACCCTACGGGCAGAGTAAGCCCTTTTTTAGGCTTTTAGAAGGGAAATCGTCAACCACCCGAGCCCCATTTGACGCGGGTGGCGAGCCGCAATTTTCTGTAATTGAGTTGGCTAATTTCGGCCTAATCGATGACGCCTGACTTTTCTTCCATCAGTTCGCGGATGTCCCGGACGTTGTTGTGGATCTGAAAGAACACGAGGCTGGCTTCCGCGCAGATCCGAAAGAGAATGATGTAAAACAACACAACAATCAGGCCCACAAACGCCAAAAACACGGCAACGCCGTACTCCCTAGCGCCTCCACCTCGCGAAAGGATTTCAACAAACATGAACGCTGTCGAGCCCAGCCAGCCAAGCGCGACCAAACACCCAAACACACCCAACAC
>NZ_NPDI01000066.1:0-75921 GCF_002251265.1 Rhodopirellula sp. MGV
CGGCAACGGCCCCGACGGCTTGATCAGCCTCGTCTGGCTAGACCTTCGCAGCGGTAGCACCGAAATCTACTACTCACAATCGCTCGATAGCGGAGAGACGTGGTCCAAAAACGTCGTGGTCTATCGGTCGCCATCCGGCACCGTCTGCGAATGCTGCCATCCCTCGATCGCAATCCACTCCGACGGGCAACGGTTCGTGATGTGGCGAAACGTTATCGAAGGGGACCGAGACATGTATGTCGCGACTTCAAGCGACGGCCACACATTCAATGCGGCCGAAAAACTTGGGAACGGTTCTTGGCAACTCGATGCGTGCCCGATGGACGGCGGCGCCCTCGTGATCGATTCAAAAGCCATCCCACAAACCGTTTGGCGGCGACAGAACACCATTTACCTAGCGGCCCCCGGCCAAAGGTTTGAAACGCTGATCGGCAACGGCCAACAACCTTGGATCGCCAAAACTCAGGCCGGCAACTGGATCGTCTGGCTCAGCCAGCGAGGCGGCAATCTCCTGTGCATGGATCCCGAAAAGCAAATCCGAACACTCGCGTCAAACGCCGCCGCGCCAGTGATCGTTACCGGCGGGCACCACCCAATCACCATCGCCTGCTGGGAAGAACAACAAGACAACCAATCATCGATCAAACTCCAAGTGCTAAACCGCTCAGGCAGCCAAACTGAATAACTCTCTGGGTAACGATCAGCCGGGCATTCCCGATTGCAATTCGAACACCATGTCCCATAGCCGGTCGATTTCACCGCGTTCGATCACTTCGATAGGCTTCAATCCGTCGAATGACTCATTTGGCAATTGAAACCACTGACCAAGCGATTCAGGCTCCACCAATTCGCAGAGCGCCGCCCACAGCCGATAAACCTCGTTGTAAGGCCGCAGCAATTTATCCGCGGCCTCGCCACCAGACTCCACCTTCGCAATCGTCCGTTCGGCAACGTTGACAATCCGCCCGAAAACCGGGCGTGCCATCCCCAACTGATAACGCAATTCCAGTGCCCTTGCACCGCCCAGCTGAACCACGCCCTGTCCCTGCAGTCCGGCAATCTTCCGTGAAACAGGTGAGGTTTTCTTTCCTGCCCCCCGTTTACGGACTCCCCTTTTCGTCGACGCTGGCTTTTTAGTTTTCGTGGTCATCCCAATATCCTCCAACTTCCATTTTAGCGGACATCTTGAGCACTCAAGCATTTTTCCCTGCATTTTTGCATGTTCAGTTACATCCTATTTTGCAGGCAACTCGTCGGTGGCGACGGAACGTAGCCGAGCAATGAGGTCGAACAGTTCGCAGACTTCAGGCGATTCCGTTCGACTCGAATTTCTCTTGTTCATCGTGAGCATTATAAGCGTGATCGAAACCGCTTGCGATCATCACGACCATAGCAGGCCACACCCTCGAATCACAAACATTTCGCCGCCGATTGATTTTCCAATGTCGCCTTTCGCTCCGCGAAAGTAGCGTTCTCGTCCACTCCTGCTGCCGTGCAGCAAGCGACATTTGGCAAGCCCAAAATCGAAACTCAACCGACCGCTAACGGCGACGCATCCCAAAGAAAATTGGTCGACCGTAGCTTCCCGATTTTCCGGTCGGTCGGTACTGCGATGGGGAGCTCAGTTTCGAAGCACCAAACGACTTGATGACGTTGCCTTGCGTGACGTTCTTCTGTGCACTGGTCTGAAAAGATTTGTTGCGACTTGGCCCCGACCGTGAACCTTGCAGCAATGCGTAGGGCGCCGTACGGAGCACCAACTTGCTCGTCTGCGTGACATTCTTTTGGACCGCACCATAAGCTCCGCCAACCACTTTTTTGCTGGCGTTGGTGAAGAATTTTTCCAGCGGATTGGCTGCGTTTGCTGGCGAAGTGACCGATTGCGAGCACGCGACGACCAATGCAACGACAACGATTTTTTTGAACAGAGACATGGCAAAATCCTCGATTGAAAGGGTGTGGGGCGACCGGCAACGTTGCCGGTTTCCTTGATTCACACACACCTGTGCAATCGCCAAGCAAATCCCTGAACCAAAAATCAAAACTTTAAACACCGCAGAAAACGCTAGGTTCCCGCCATCTCACCGGCCACCCAACATCCCAAAACATCGGCTGATCCGTTCCCGCATCACCGACTGCATCCCCCAACAATTCCAACCTGGCAATGGTTGCACAAAGCCGCTGCGCGATTGGCCGGCAAGCACCAGGAGCATTAACCACGAAGAACACGAAGGCCGGGCAATCTCCAAACGCAAATCCTGGCCGATATAAAAACCTCAGGCCTACGGCCGGGTCCGCTCATCCACGCCAACATCACCAAACCAAAAGACAGTACAAGCAACTCGTCCTCAATACATTCTCTGCCCTTCGTGCTCTTCGCGTCCTTCGTGGTTCAATCCTCTCCCGACCGAGTCATGTCGCAAAAGACACCGCCTGCCATCCCCCAACAACTTCAGCCTGGCAATGGTTGCATTCCGCCGCTGCGCGATTGGCCAGCCAGTAACGGGAATAGTAACCACGAAGGACACAAAGAACACGAAGACCGGGCAATCACAAAACACGAATCCCGGCCGACATGAAACTCTCAGATCTAAAGCCGCGGCCGCTCATCCACGCCAACGTCACCAAACCAAAAGACAGAACAAGCAACTCGTCCTCAATACATTCTTCCCCCTTCGTGCTCTTCGCGTCCTTCGTGGTTCAATCCTCTCCGAACCGACTCCCGTCGCTAAAGACAGCAATTCCGTCCGAACACGGACCACTGAGATCTCCCTACAATCTCAGTCTGCAATGCGTCGAAGCGTCCACTAAACGATTGCCTGACTAGCACGGGAAATCTAACCACGGAGAGCACGAAGGATGGAGTTTGACCAGTTATCTCACCGCGTGATCGGATGTGCGATCGAGGTCCACCGCACATTGGGACCTGGATTGCTTGAATCGGCATACGAGCAATGCCTAGCCCACGAACTGGCGCTAAACAACATTCGGTTTCAACTGCAGCATCCACAACCCGTTGAGTACAAGGGCTATCGCCTGGACTGTGGATACCGCATCGATCTATTGATCGAAGATTCCTTGATCATAGAACTCAAGAGTGTGAGCCAACTAGCGGAGATTCACCAAGCACAAATCTTGACCTACATGAAACTCGCAGGCCTAAAGACAGGGCTGCTCATCAACTTCAACGTCATCAAACTGAAAGACGGAATCAATCGACTCGTTCTTTAAACATTCATCCCCTTCGTGTTCTTCGTGTCCTTCGTGGTTCAATCATCTCCCGACTGATTCACGTCCAAAAGACACGGGCTGGCATCCCACAACAACTTCAACCTGGCAATGGTTGCACAAAGCCGCTGCGCGATTGGCCGGCAAGCACCAGGAGAATTAACCACGAAGGACACAAAGAGCACGAAGGCCGGGCAAACACAAAACACGAATCCCGGCCGACATGAAACTCTCAGATCTAAAGCCGCGGCCGCTCATCCACTCCAACGTCACCAAACCAAAAGACGGAATCCAGCAACTCGTCCTCAATACATTCTCTGTCCTTCGTGCTCTTCGCGTCCTTCGTGGTTCAATCCTCTCCCGACTGATTCACGTCGTGTAAAACTGTCGCGAGGGATTCGTGTTTAATGATTTGCAGCTACGTTGTGTTCCTATCTCCCGCGAACTGCACCAATCTCCAAGCAACCAACTCTCGAATCCGCCAACTCACAAGACCACAAGTCTCAATCGCACAATGACCGAAGAAACAGCACAAGCGATGCCGAGAACTCGCAGGATCCAGCGAACCGGACTGGAGTCTGTTCTGGATTTTTCAGCGGTCATGATGCTGTTTATTGGAATCGTCGTGACTTGCTCTCTCGCTTGGGCCTGCTTGGCTACCGGCTTTCGACTCGACTTGATCCTGTGGTGCGGCTTGGCTGTCGCTTGCTTTTGGTTTGCGTGGCTAGTGTTGCGTTGGATGGCAGAGTTGATTCGAATCCAAAAGCAACGCATTGGAATCCCATTCGATGGTCACATCTCGGGCCCCTATGACGAGACCGTCAATTCCTGCAGCAGTTGTGGCGCAGTACTCATTTCCGATTTCAAATGCGACTGCTGTGACGCGCGAATCATTGATCCGATCAATCAAGACGACACGGCCTCCCGTTCACCAGACGAAGTCTAAATTCTCACTTAGAGATCGCTGCCGTTGGGCTGCGATTGCGACGTGCTGCTCTACCAAACCACCGCGGCGAATTTCGTTGCTTTCCGGACATACCACTCGCTAAAATTTCAGGGACTTCTCTTGCGTGCCTTTGCACGTGAGCACGGGAATCAATTTGATCAGCAGCTTGTGAATCGTTCGCCTGCCCCGTGGCTTCTCCCGTTAAGTGTTCGGATTCCCCTCGTGACCAATACCAAACAGTGGGCCTTGTCTCACGGCATATGCGTTGATGAAATCGTGCCACCCGTCGACGACTATAACGAGCCTTGTAGTCGCACCGCCGAAGAGATCGCGATACGCACCATCATCCTTCACTGCCTCGTTGCTGTTGGCTATGGCGTCGACCCTGAGCCTGTCATCGAATGGCTCGAAGACGAAGCGATTTGGGAGAACGCGTCGCCAAACGAACAAGCGTTCCTTCGCGACGAGAATCCATCCGATGAAGCACTCAGCGACGCACGATGGCGACAAGAGGCTCAGTGGGCTTTGCTGTGGGCAATTGGCCATGTGGAAGCACTCGGATTGCCCACACAAACTTGCGATACTGCCAGACTGGTCGATGAAATCATGCCTGGCCTAGGCGAACCGATCGACTCATTCGTTTCCGCGTCCGTGCTTCGCTCGCCAGCCGAGCTACTCGGCGAGGATGATCGCACTTACAACTTGCACTGCCTTGCTCGCGAAGCTTATCGTGACGGATCGATGCCCGACGACTTGGTTTACGACGTCCTGTACCAACGCCAACACGCACTCGAATGGCTTAGCGGCGACGAAGACTGGGACGACGTCACCACCGACACGTAACAACCGCTGGACCACATCCCCGCCAAAGGAAACGTAATGGAAATCGCGATTGAGACAACCGTCGACGCCCCAATGGAAGAGGTTTGGGCCGCATGGGTGACGCCTGAGGAAATCACTCAGTGGAATTTCGCATCCGACGAATGGTGCTGCCCGAACACAACTATCGATTTAGTCGTTGGTGGTCAATTCAACTATCGGATGGAAGCCAAAGACGGTTCGATCGGGTTCGACTTCGAAGGAACCTTTACGGCGATCGATCCTCAAGCCGCGATCGAATACGCGCTCGCAGACGACCGGTCCGTAAAAATCACCTTTACCCAAACGGAATCCGGCGTGCGCGTCGTCGAGACCTTCGAAGCCGAAGACGAAAACTCGGCAGAGATGCAACGACAGGGATGGCAATGCATCTTGGACAATTTCAAATCTCACACAGAAAGCCGCCGCTAATCAGCTGACGATTTCCATTTCGCGCCAATCCGACTACGAAAGTAGCGTCTGTCCCCACAGCCCGTGCCACTCACGCATCCAAGCTGCGAACTCTGACAAACTGGTAAAGGCCTTTGTCACCGTCCACTCGCTAAAAGGCAACGCGTATCATGCGTTTTGATCGCACACTGACAATTGCTGGTGCTCTGCTACTGATCGGTTGGCTTGGATTTTTCGCAATCAAGTTCACGCAGCATCGAAACCGCATGCGTGTGATCGCCTCCGAGTTGTCGATGCAGAATCGAAAGTTCTATCTTGCCGGCGCGCCACTGGAGCCCCACACAGCGATCGAAGGCGAAGAACGGTTGCTTGTTGTCGGCGAATCAAACGACGACTATCTCCTTTGCAGTATCGTTCGCAACACGACCTACAACGATTGGCGAGGCCAATGGAAAGTCGACGTGTGCTTTCGCCCCGACAGACAACCTGATCATCCTCGACTCGCAATTTGGGAAACGATGGATCACTTCCCAACCCAAACGGACATCGTGCGATTCAAAACGCTCGCGCTGCAACAGCCCTGGGTCACATGGGACAAGCCCGAGGGATCGAATCCCATCACGAGCAGCAAACAATAGCTTGTGACAAGGCTCCCGCCTTGTCACACACTGTCCTTCAGGCTCCCGCCTGACCAGCCACAACCGCCCAACCAAGACAGAAACCGCCTCACCCCAAATGCCAAACCTAAACCCATACGCCGCCCCACCGAACGAACTGGATTCAGGCAAAACGGCCGCGTCCCATACCAACTCCGCATCTCGCCGCTTACTCAACTTCGCAGGAATTGCCGGTACAATCGTTGGCAGTCTTAGTGCACTCCTATCCGCAGCGAGCTACAACGGGCAAGGCATTGCGACGTGGACGGTCATTGCTTTCGTTAGCGGGTTAGTCATGTTTGGTGTCGGCATCATCCTAATCCGCAACTTGAGCGCACCGACAGAGCCACCAGACACAGCGGAGCGATAAACTGATATGAAGCAGCCAATCAAGTTGAACGGAAAGCACTTGATCGCAACCGCGGTGTGCGCAGCCAGCGTCAATTTGTTGTACTGGCTCTACCGAGAGCTTGGCGGACGCCATTTTGTCCTACCGATCATCGTCTTCAGTCTCGTTGTTTTTGCGGTGCCGCAGATCTGGCAACGCTACAAGACCAACACTCTCAAACAGAAGTAAGCGCGTAGGAGCTTTCGCCCCGAAACCGGCGGGGCGAATCAAATTAAACTCGCTTTTTCAGCGACTCCAGACGCTCGGCAAGCACCCAGGATGCGAGAAAGAAACTCGTCAACGTTTCATTCAATTTGGATTCGCTCCTTGACCAAAGCGAACCTTCATTCGTTGATTAACGAAGTAAAACTCGGTCAGCCCGACGCGATTCGCCGTGCGGCCGAATTCGTTGCCGCCGAAAGTTTTGGCATGTGGCACAATCGCGCTCGAGCAAAGCTCTGCCGCTACTTCAAAAACCACCCGCCGCCTGCGGAAGAATGCGACCGAATGGTCAATGCCATCGCCAGTCGACTCATCGAAGGGCGGTTCTCCGAACAGTTTAAAGACCAGCTTTCGATGGCAATCCGGCTTTCACCTGACCGGATGGCAAACGCATTACCGCTAGCAGAAAGCTCCGACCGCGAATACGTCCGCCGATACGCAAGCTGGCTACGGAACAAATGCGCCCACAGCGCTGCCCAATCAACAAGCTTGTGACAAGGCTCCCGCCTTGTCACACACTGTCTTTCAGGTTCCCGCCTGACCAGCAACAACGGCCCCACCCAACCAACGAAGAAATGAATCCCAACGCGAAGCAATCGAAACCGCGATGCCATGACTGGAATTCAATTTCCACCTGAACCGAACCTGCGCCTTCCAACCAAGCTTGTGACAAGGCTCCCGCCTTGTCACACACTGTCTTTCAGGCTCCGCCTGACCAGCCACAACCGCCTCGCCCAACCAAGCCGTCCCAACCAACTAAGAAATGAACCCCAACGCGAAGCAATCGAAACCGCGATGCCATGACTGGAATTCAATTTCCTCCTGAACCGAACAAACGCCTTCCAACCAACCTTGTGACAAGGCTCCCGCCTTGTCACACACTGTCTTTCAGGCTCCGCCTGACCATCCACAACCACCTCGCCCAACCAAGCCGTCCCATCCAACTAAGAAATGAATTTCAACGCGGAGCAATCGAAACTGCGATGCCACGACTGAAATTCAATTTCCACCTGGAGCGAGCTTGCGTGGGCCAAATCGCATCACGATACAGCTTGATCATTGATCTTTTCTCATCGCGACTGGATGGCCCTTCTCTCGCCCTTTGACTGAGTTCGAAATTGCCACGATTCCACATTGCTACGCTTCTTCTTGCCTCCTCCGTGGCGGCTATTATTGCAGCGCTCAACCTTCGTGAAACATGGACGACCAGTGCGCCGTATTATGCTCCACTGCTTGACGCTCGTTGGCATCCGCCGCCGTATACACTGAAGGAAATGTCGATCGATTTGCACCAGGACCGAGGATGGCCAATTTGGCATACTCGAAACTCAACCTCGCTGGCTGCCCACAATTTAGGTCTCTACCTGAACGAAGATCGCCCGCCTTTCGGAACCTCAAACGCCCCCAGCCCTGATTTCGAAATCATCTTTGACGGGGCTACTGAATCACATTACTCAACCCCGACAGCGACAGACTGGACTCGTGCGGGAATCGACGCAATTGTGGCGTTCTCCATCGTCGTGACAGGCGCATCCATCTCCGAGTTTGCAATTCGCCGCATTCGTGCTTCACGCGAACGTTTGCGAACAAAAGATGCGTCACAAGCCGTCGCGTAGATCGTTTACTAAAAGCCGATTCCAGGCAGGCGAGGCAGCGATTTGCGAACTCAGCCAAATCGATAGAACTCTCTCTCACACGCTTCTGTCAAACGGTCGTAATCTTTCGACTGCCTAGGAAGACAGAGAAGAACGCTACTTTCGCGGAGCGAAAGGCGACAATGGCTCGTCGCCCGGACCTGATACGGAAGACAACTGCGAACCAGAATCGGCAAACGATCCCAGCACTTGTTGCCAGGGATGCCGTCGTTGCTCAAGCCCCATAAAGACCTTGGCCCGCGCGCAAAAACGAAAAAAGCCGCAGCCGACCGTCGATCCGGTCAACTGCGGCTTTTGAATTCCGCTGATATTGCCAAAGGCAGCTATCTTATGGGCGATGAGGGACTCGAACCCCCGACCCCCTCGGTGTAAACGAGGTGCTCTAAACCAACTGAGCTAATCGCCCTTTTCGCTTCGACTCGCTGGCGAATCGTCGCTGTGTGTGGGAGCAGGAAGATAGTCGCCGTTCCCTTTCATCGCAACGGCACTTTCACACTTCCTTCACCACACTTGTTTTCAATCTCTCATCCAAGCCATCCAGCTGACATCATCCCGATCCTCGGGGCCCAACAGCCACAATGGGACAGGCTTTCCCCGAATCGGAGTCGCGAATGGTTCAATCTTTATCTCACAACAACTCTGCCAACTGACACACCGCAAGCGAAACACTTGGGGGGACGCCCGAGAGGAGACCTGCGTAGTGCAGGGAACTCAGCGACTTGGACGTAAGGCTGCCAACCAACCGCGCGTTCGAGTAATCCGGAACACCATTCCGCCGACAATTGCCTCACTCATGCAGAGCAAGTGCGACGGGAACAGGTTCACAGGAGACTCGTTGCGAACGTTTGCTGTGAAGAGCGGGGCTTATCGGCCCAGCATGCGAGCTCGCTTGTTACGTCGCTCCGCTTGGATCTTTTGGCGGCGACGGATCTCGCTTGGCTTTTGATAGTGCTCACGTCGACGCATTTCTTTTTTAATTCCGCTGCGCTCGACCAATTTGCGGAACCTACGTACTGCCTCTTGGATTGTTTCGCTGTCGCGGACCATCAACTTGACCATTGTTTCTCCATTTTCATCGTTGGGACCTCTGCGTGAAAGGGAATTCGCCGACGTCGCAGTGTTTCACTCAGCGGTGCTGGAATGAAACCGGCGCGCGGGGGCAACCACAGAACGCGGGAGTGTAGCGGGCGAACCGCTATCCTCGCAACGGGCATCTTTTCGTGATTTCCCGGTTTTATCCGTGTTTCGGCCAGAACGGACCGCACCGATAGCCAATCTGGCGATTCGAGCGGACATGGGGAGCAGATTCCGCCAGCAAATCCCCCCCGATGAATCGGGCCTGCCAACATTCGCCCCCCGCCAACCCAATCTTTACAGCCAAAACGCTCCAGAGTTCACCCCCAGAGCCATCTCGCTGAATACCTGTCCAAGGGGTGCAGTCTTGGTCAACCGTGCTGTCCAGGCCGCAAAGTCAACGCGACCGGTACGACAGGACGACGGTGGCGCGGTCGCCCGCCAGCTTGCTCAAGTCAACCGTGGAATCCGCCTCAGACCGACCGATGGCAACGGTACTGACGATTGATCCGGTTTTCCGGAACTGTGCTTGCCCTGTTGGATTGCGAACCGATGCCTATCCCGTCTTATTCCGCCAAAACGTCCAATCAAAAGCGAGCGAAATCGGATGTGGACACTGACAGCGAACCATCACCCGGTGGTTTGTTGGTGAATTGGAGCGGCGGCAGGACGCGGTGCTGGAACAGCTTGATGAGCTCGACGCGAAGCTTGCAGAAGTCCTACGCGGACTGGAACCGGCAAAGGACGAAAACGACGCCGAAGAAGCCGCCGAATCGGAACCGAACAAGCCCAGCGCGGAGAGCGGCGAACCCGCTGCCGATTGGGCCTAGCGTCTAGGAAAGCGAGTACGCAACGTCTTGTGGCAAGAGTTCCCGCAATCGGGATCGAGCTCGCGCCAGCAACGACTTACTTGCCTGCGCCGTGATTCCCAAGCGGCTTGCCAATTCGCTGCACGGTACACCTTGAAAATAGACGAGCTCAATCGCTTCGCGTTGACGTGGAATCAGACGCGAGACCGCGGAACGTAACTTCGCATCCAGCTCGGCTTTCTTGATTCCGTCATCCGGTGAGGACTCTGTCACCGTCGCGTTGGTTTCAAGGCAATCGATTCCCAACGTCAATCCACTGGCGTCAACGGAAACCGATTTGCGTCGGGCTCGATTGCGACGCACGTTCAACGAATAGTTTTTTGCAATCAGCGAAAGCCACGTACAGAATTTCGCAGTTGGTACATAATTCTCGCGAGATTGAAAGACTCGCAAGAAGACCTCCTGGCTGACATCTTCATCGTATTCCTGCGCACCAAAAACGCTTCGCACCACCGACGCAACTAGCGGCGCGTACAAGTCCATCAGCCCATCGAGTGCGTCCAAATCCCCCTGCTGTAGTTTGAGCATGAGTTGGACGCCTTCATCGTCCAGATAACGGTCGAAGTTTGTAGCGGGGGCAATCATACAAAATTGTGGGGAGAGACAGCTTGGTAAAGGAGTACAATGAGTCCGTGAACTAGCCCTAAAGGAATCAACGGAGAGGTAACGCAAATTCAACAGCTTTTCGCGGACTTTATTTCAGTGCGACGAAAAGCGGCTGACACTTGCACTCGACGCGTATACCGGCGTCTTATTCCACACTCGATTTCGATTTGCCTGTTCGAAATGTGTGAGTCGCATCGCCTATTGGACGGGGCCCGATGCAGGGGGCTTAAACTGCACACCATGCGGATCGATCACAACGACGACCATCTTTCATGATGGCGATTGGATGAACCTGCCCGACATCACCGCAGCACGCGGACGAAACCATGGTGGATGACCGAAAGATGGTGGATGACCCCGAACAACGTGAAATCCGCACTCGGCTGCGAGCTGGCGGACAAGACGTCTTTGCGGAGTTGTTCTCTGATCATCGCGCACGACTAAGAAAACTGCTGATGCATCGCGTCGATATGAGACTGCGTGCACGCACGGATTTGTCAGACATCTTGCAAGAAGCGTACATGGACGCGTTTCGGCGGATTGAGCACTTCCTCAAGAAACCGGAACTGTCGTTTTATGTGTGGTTGCGTCAGATCACGTTGCAACGCCTGATCGACAATCACCGCGCCCACCTGCTTGCTGAAAAACGTAGCTTGAGAACCGAGGTGTCGCTTTCCCAATCCGCCTACAGCTCTCGGACGTCGCATGCCTGGGCGTTGCAAATCGTTGAAACGCAATTGTCGCCCAGCCAAGTGGTGATGCATGACGAGATGGTTGCACGTGTCGAACGGGCGCTCGATTCGATGGATCAAATGGATCGCGAAGTTTTAGTACTACGCCATTTCGAAGAACTCAAAAACAACGAGGTCGCTGAAGTATTGGACCTCTCAGCGGCGGCCGCGAGCAACCGCTATGTTCGCGCCCTTCGCCGCTTACGTGAAGTTGTGATTCCCCCTTCCGGAACAAACTGACAACGGATCCAAGACAGCGTCTATCAGATGGTCAAATCAAATCACCAACCAGCGCACAATCGCGAACCTGTCGAAGTCCTGTGTGAACAGTTTCTCGAACTGTGGCGAAACGGATCGGGAATCACCATCGAAGAATTTGCCGACCGACATCGGGAAACGAAAGACGAAATTTTGACGCTGTTTCCAATGATGCTGGCGATGGAAAGTGTCAAGGACAATCGCGCGCACGAATCGAGTGTGCGGCCGGTCCAACTAAAGGTCGATCGCCTCGAACAACTCGGCGACTATCGCATCATCCGTGAAATCGGCCGTGGCGGGATGGCAATTGTTTTTGAAGCCGAACAGCAATCACTTCATCGACGCGTCGCGCTCAAAGTCTTTCCCGCCCAAGCCTTCGAAGACTCCGATCACCTGAAACGTTTTGAACGCGAGGCCAAACTGGTCGCCGGACTGTACCACCACAACATCGTTCCAGTTTATGGGACCGGCGCCCAAGACGGATTGCATTACTTTGTCATGCAATTGATCGACGGCATGACGCTGGACCAGTTCACCTCGGGTGTGAAGAACGAGCGTTCGGATTCACTGTTCGAACCGATCTGTGAAGTACTCGCATTGTCCGATAGCGACCCAATCTCGCGGGGAGTAAAAACGCCAGCTGCGAAACTGAGCCGAAATCGAAACTACTGGCATCGCATCGCGTCGATTGGACAGCAAGTCGCCGAAGCTCTCGATTACGCACACGGCAAAGGTATCCTGCACCGAGACATCAAACCATCGAACCTCATTCTCGATGCGGAATGGCGGGTCTGGGTGACAGACTTTGGACTCGCACACGAACTGGCGCACGACCCGATCAGTCGCACCGGTGACATTGTCGGCACATTGCCTTACATGGCACCGGAACGACTCAACGGCGTCGCCGATGTTCGGTCTGATGTCTACAGCTTGGGGCTGACACTGTATGAATTGCTGACCTACCAGACCGCAATCGGCGGACTGAGCCGAAGTGAAATTCGCCGAAAAGTTCTCGGTGGTGATGTGCCACCGCCACGCTCGATCAGCCGAGACATCCCCAAAGATCTCGAAACGATCATCATGAAGGCGGTCGCTAAAGAACCGCACCAGCGCTATCCGACCGCCAAGGCATTCGCACAGGACCTCGATAATTATCGGAATGACCGTCCAATCCAAGCGAGACGCGCCGGACTGATTGACCGCTTGCATCGTTGGTCCAAACGAAACCCGGCGGCAGCTTGCATGAGTTTCGCGCTATTGCTGTGCGTGACCATTTCGATGGTGATGGTAACACTGCAATGGCGACGTGCAGTACTCGAAGGCTCTCGCGCCGAATCCAACCTCAGTCTCGCGCTGTATTCGATGGACCGCCTTCTGGAACGGTTCGAAGCCGACTGGATGGAACACCCTTCGGTGTTGGACTCGGACCAAGAAACCGGCCCCACGGAAATGCGGTTTGTCGTTTCCGACCGCAGCGCGACGGTGCTACAGGAAGCACTGTCGTTTTATAAACAGTTCGCCGAGAAGAACGAAAGTGACCCAAGACTGAAACGCGATACCGCACGTGCGTTTAAACGTGTCGGAGGAATCTATGAACGATTGGGGCATCTCCACGAAGCCGAGCTGGCTTATCGCAACGAGCTCAAAACACTCGAATCGACAGACGAGGCATCCAACCCAGACAAAATTGCTCGAATCGCAGAGTCGTACAATCGCTTGGCAATGGTACTGAATGCCGAATACGAACACGTCGAGGCTCGGCAACAATTGTATCGCGCGATCGCGTTGCTGCAGCATGACGGGGTGGAACCCCAATCGTCGGGCAACCTGCGTTATCTGCTCGCGATCAGCAACAACAATCTTGGCAAGGTCCTTTGGTGGCAACACGCGTTTCGTGACAGCAGCGTCCGACATCGCACCGCCATCGGGTTGCTGGAACGACTTGTCGAAGAATACCCTGAGCAGTCGGTGTATCGGCATTCGCTTGCCAAGGCCTACCGCGACCAACGTTTCTCGTCGTTTCGCAACGACCGCCAAGCCTCGCGTGCACTTGAAGCATCCGCGATCTGCATCCTAGAAGACCTCGTCACCGACTATCCAGACGTCCCCGACTACCGCTGCGAATTAAGCGAACTCTTGGAAGCTTGCTCGCGGTTCGGCAGCGCACAGCCGACTGAAAAGCACGCCCAAGCCAAGCGGGCGTTTGAACTGTCAGAACAGCTCGTCGCCGAATACCCAACGATCCCTCGCTACCAAGCTTCGCTGGCGAGAGCACTGTCGACGTTTGCCGAACTGACCGAACAATCGTCACTCGAAGACGCTGCCCAATATCACCGTCGATCCGTCGCGGTGTATTCGCGACTTTGCAAACAGTTCCCAAGCATCTTTGATTACATGATGTTCATGGCACACGCGCTCGCCGCGCATGCCGACTGCCAATTGAAACTCGATCGGCCCGAAGAAGCCAGCACGGCCTTGCGGAGTGCGGTCACACGGCAAGAGAAGTACTTGGAGAAGCGCTCCGACTCGATCTTTGGACGCCAATGGCTTGAACGCAATCTACGTCGCCTCGCCCAAATCGAAGACGACCTGGAAAACCCCGAAGCCGCAGTCCATTTTCGCGAGAAGGCCGACGCGTTGGATCGACGGGCGCAATCACGGCGACGGCGAAACGAAGCCAAAGAAGCGCAAGCTGATTCCTAGCAGCCTCGTGCTCACAACTGCAACGCACCCGAACCGAAAATCGCCTCAAGGCTAGACTCCAGCGACGCGTCCTGGGGATTCGTCGGCTCATCCAACCTTAGCCGATACGCGCTAGCGTCGGTTCCCCGCGAGACCCGATTGCAAATTGAAAAATGGTTGCCGGGGGTGAGGGGGCAAAGCGTGGTCAAGATGGCACCGCCAAATACGAAGAACACACCATCCACGCAACCGCTCGCTATCGCGAAGGCGGCTAATCGAAGCACCAGCGAACCAACCATCAGCCGCAACGCGAAGCGTGCGGTTAGGTGTATTGCGAAACGAAACCACCGAGCAAGGATTCGTCGCCTCATCCAACCTTAGCCGATACGCGCTAGCGTCGGTTCCGCAGCGAGACCCGATTGCAAATTGAAAATTGGTTGCCGGGGGAGAGGGGGCAAAGCATAGTCAAAATGGCATCGCCTAAAACGAAAAACACACCATCCACGCAACCGCTCGCTATCGCGAAGGCGGCTAATAAAACCGCCAGCGAACCAACCATCAGCCGGAACGCGATTGAGAGCGGTTGGGTGTATTGTGGGACCAACGACCCGACAGGGGATTCGTCGCCTCATCCACTACGGAAGACAGACACGATGCGGGGCATCTCGGAAGCCAAAAATCGCCTAAAGGCTAGACTCCAACATTTTGCTTCGGCGAGGCATTGTGCTACTTCTTTGCGGCGGATTCTAGATAGGTGAGTAGCTCTAGGATTTCGTCTTTGGTGTATTGATCCAGCAAGGCTTTGGGCATCATGGATGTTGCACTTCGTTTGATCAACTCGATGTCTTCTTGGCGAATCACGATTGGTTCTTTCGCATCGGGGCTGTTGATCAGCGTCAAAATTTCGTCGCCGTCGTCGAGAACGATTCCGGAGTACGTTTTCCCGTCGGTGGTGAGCACCGTCTGTGTGGCGTACTTGCTGTCGATCTTGTGTGACGGTTCAAGAATTTCACGTAGCACGCTTTGGTGATCCGATTTCCAGCGTGTGTAGACGTCGGTCAAATCGGGGCCAACGGCGCCACCGCTTTCGTTGACTTTGTGACAGCCGACGCAGGATGCTTCGTTGAAAATCTTTTCGCCGATAGCTGGCGAACGACCTTGTAATCCGTTTTCAAATGCACCGCTAAAGTCGTCGAGCGTCCACGAGTTCACGAAGGTGCGATTGCTGCCCAGCGGGTTGGCGGGTTTGGTCGGATTCCGATTCCAAGCGTCGAGGTCGTTGACCACAATCATGACACCGTACATGCGATACCAATGCTGCGGGAACGTGCAGACATAAGGGTATTCACCGGGTTCTGAAGGTGCGGTCAATGTCAGACGAGTCGAGGCATCGGGCGCGACGAGCGAGCTCGCGGCGATCACGTTTGGCGAATCGGTGACGTAGGGCAACCCATTTGCTCCGCTGGGGCCTGCCGTCAGCCCTGCCATCGCGACGCTTTTCAGGGCACCAGGCTGAGTCACGACGAGGTTGTGCGGCATCAGGTCGTGGTTTTCGAGCAAGATTTGGAAAGGACGTCCGGCTTCGACTGCGAAGTATGGCACGTCGTATCGCATTTCTTCTTCGACGGTCCCAATTCGGACCACTCGGACGGCGACTTCGCGAAGCCGCTCGCGCAATGGCTTGGCAATCTCGGCAGGGATCGCCGTCAACAATTGCTCCGCGGCACGCATCGAGTCGATGAAAGCGTCGCTGGTGCGCTGATCGGGCTTCGTCGATTCGGCGAAACGGACCAGGGTTTCCGCAGCACCTTTGGCGGGCGCTGACTGATACGCTTGACTGGGAAGTCGAAGTAGTCCACGACAGGCCGCCGTGCGCAGGTCTTCGTTGGCAACGAGGCTGGCAAGATTTCGAAACGTTGCGTCATGTTCGGTCGGAATTTGCGATAGCGCGGAGATTGCCGCGGTTTGTGCTTCCAGCGACCCGTCTTGCAGCTTCGCTTCGGCAAATTCGCGTTCGGCAAGTTTCAATTCGTCGCGAGGCAGAATGGCGACCGAAGTGAGCCTCGCGATGATTGACGACTGATTTGCCGCGCAAAGTTCGTCTGCGATTTCGGTCTTGTCGGCGCAGAGGAGCGCTGCCATCCCCACGGAAGCTTTGGAAAGCTCCGTTGCGGAAGCGAGCTCCGTAAGACGTTTTGTTTGACCGGCGAGTTCATCAGTTCCATGCTGTAGAAGCTGTTTGCCAAGGACACCGATCAATCGCAAGGAATCCGCTTCGTTGACTTTGACGGCTTCGATTGCCGTGATCAACTCGGTGGTGATCGACGTGTCACGAATTTTGGCTAAGGCGTGGAGTGCTTCGTCACGTATGCCGCCGGCCATTGCGGGCCGAAGGACGATCGCTTCGTAGACGGGGGCGTATTTCGGGTCGTCGTCCGAGCGGGGCACCATCAACAAGCGATCATCGTCGAGTCGTCCGAGTTGGTAAGCGACGATGCGTGGCGACTTGTCGAGATAAATCTTCGGCGGTGTCTTGTCGGCTGCCATCGAATACGAGCCGATCGACGAGAGGATTGCGCAGGCGAGTGCGAAGCGTTTTGAAGAGATTCTCATCGGCTACTCCGCTTCCAACGCACGCATCGTTTCGTCGAGGGTGTACTGCAAATAGTCGTCCATCGGCAACTCAAGGACGCCGAGTACGATCTCGACCGCTTCTTCGCCTTCGAGGAAACTTGCGGCCCGAACGGCTTCGACGCGAACGGTGGGATGGTCATCGTTGATCGCTTTGGCAATCCGGTCATGTGCGTCGTCGATCGCCGGCAACATCTGTGAAATCAGTCGGATGCAAGCGGCGCGTGCCCGGTGATTTTCAGAGGTCGAGAGTTCGTCGAGTAGTGTTTCATTGACACGGTTGTGTGTTTGATACATCCACAACGCCTCCATTCGATGATGTTCGAATTCTGGATCCGATTGATCCAGGTTGGCGACCCACGTTTCGAGAGCGTTCAACACGTCGGCTGTTTGGCGGGCCGCCAATTCACGACGGGCTCGATAGCGGGTACGGTCTTCGGGGCTTTTGAGAATTTCCAGCAGAGCTTCGATCGGTTGCCCAGCGATCTTGGCAGGCTCAAGCAGCGGACGGTCTTTGCATGTCACGCGCCAGATTCGGCCGTGTGAATGGTCGCGATACGGTTCGCGCAGGTTGTGTTGCAAGTGACCGATCAGAGCGTTGTGCCAGTCGACGATGTACAACGATCCGTCAGGTGCGAATTGCAAATCGACCGGACGGAAATTGCCATCGCGACACGAGAGCAACGCTTCTTTCTCTTCGCCAACAAAGCCACTGCCCTGTTCCGATTCTTTGATCGTGTGATTCAAGATCGCGCGTTCACCGATCACATTGGTCACCAAGAAGTTGCCTTGCCATTGGTCGGGGAAATGGCGGCTGGAGACGATCGCACAGCCAGCCAGTGGTCGAATTCGCTTTGGATAGAACGTCGGGTGTTGGTACTGTGGATCGCCGCCGGCGAATTCTGCAATGCGACGGTGTTGGCTTCCGCCGGGGTGTTTGTTCGGGTAGGTCAGGTGGCCGGTGATGGGGGCTGCCCAATAGGAGAAACCTGGTGACGCGTCACCAATGAAATCTTGTCCCCAATGGTCATAGCAATAGCCCCAGGGGTTCGAGTAGGCGAAGGTGCTGTGGACTTCCATCGCCTGTGTCCGCGGATTGTATTTCCAGATTCCAGCTTCGCCGCAGCGGCGTGGACCGTTTGGTGTTTCCACGGCTGAGAATTTGAAGGTGCCTTCTTCGAAGTACAGTTCACCGCCGGGGCTCCATTCGAACGCGGCCATGCCGTGGTGGGAGTCGGCCGAGTCCATACCGACGATTTGACGAACGGTGACGTCGGCACGGTCATCGCCATCGGTATCTTTCATGAACCAAACGTCGGGTTGGCGAGATACATAGGCACCGCCGTGACCGAGTTCGAATCCGGTCGGCTGGTGGAGGTTGTCGGCGAAGACTTTGCAGACATCCATGACATGATCGCCGTCGTTGTCTTCGAGGATCAGCAGTTTGTCATCCATTGGCGATTTAGGTTGCCAGTGTGGATAGGATTCCATCGTCGCGACCCACAGCCGGCCTTCGCTGTCGAAGTTTAGTGCGACAGGGTTGGACAGTTCTGGAAACTGTTCTTCGCTAGCGACCAGTTGGATCTCGAAGCCGTCGGCAAGGTCAAACAGTTCGAGTTGTTCCGCGGCGGGGAGGTATTGCAACGTGCCAAGCTTTCCCGCTTTGGCGTTGTTGTCGTTCGGAATGCCGACATTCGTTTTCGGTTCAATGAACGGGAGCGTTTTCGAATCATCGATCGTATTTGGGACCGACTTGCCAGCCGCAACGGCCCAGACACGTTGGTCGCGTGTGGCGGTCATTTGATCCAGGATCGCGCGCTCGCGTTCCATCACGTCGCGGTTGTTGTACGTTCCGTCGCTGCCAGCGAGTCCGCGGTCGCCATAAATCGAAAAACCATTGACCGCACGGTAGCGATGAAACCAATGGAAGTTCTTGTTGTCGATTTCTGCTTTCAGTTCAGACGGGACCGCAGACGTCAGCTTTTCGCCGAACAAGGCTTGGTCGATGATCGGCGCGAGCTTTTCATAGCCAAGTTCGCTGAGGTGAAAGCCGTTGATGGTTAGCGGCTCGCCTGAGCTTTGGAACAGGTCATCGGTGGGGTGGAACAAGTCGACGAACACGACACCGGTGTCGGAGGCGACTTGTGAAATCGCTTCGGTGTAGCGTTCGAGGTTGGCATTTTGCGTTACGCCGTCGGACAGGTTCGGATCGTCGGAACCTTCGAACGCGATCGGAGAGACCAAGACGACTTGCGGACGGCCTTTGCCGTAGTCGGACGCGAGCGTTTCGGCGACGAGTTTGGTGAGGTCGGTTTTGAACGGTGCGATGCCATTTTCACCGGCGAAGGATTCGTTGTAGCCAAAGAAGTACATCACCACCGATGCTTGGCTGTGGGTGAGATGCTCCTGAGGTGTGCCGAAGTTCTTTGAACGGATGCGAAGGTTGATTTCGTCGGCAGGGAAACACAGGTTGCGGACAACCAAGTTGTGTTCGGGGAAGCGGGTGTGCAGCAACGTTTCCCATTCGTTTTGCACCTGCATTCTTTCGCCGAGTGCGTTGCCGACGAGGCAGATGTGTTCGCCTTTTTGAAGTTTCAAGTCGGCGGCGTCAGCGGGTGACGTGAAGCTGATGCCTAGCAAGGCGGACGCGGCGAGGACACGTCGTGAAATCTTTGCGAAAGCTTTCATTGTGATGTGCTGAATAGCGAGGTGGGGAGAATCGGTGGGATCCGTTTCGTCCTGCTATTCTAAGCGCAATTGGTGTGGCGCGTGTGGTGGCCACTGTAGATCACGGCTGGCTAGACGCGTTGGCGTCGGGCTTCGTAAGCGAGCACCGATGCGGAGACTGACGCGTTCAAGCTGTCGATTGCACCGTGCATGGGGATGCGAATGCCTTGGACAGCGGAGGTTGCGTCGGTCTGCCAACGCTGGCCGAGTCCCTTGGCTTCGTTGCCAATGATCAACGCGACGGGGCCGGACAGGTCAGTGCTCCAAAGTTCGGTCGACGATTCCACGCGAGCGGCGAACGCGTTGTAGCCATGCTGGGCAAGGAAACGGCGTGCGCCGTGTTCGCTGATCGCTGCCGAGGGAACTTGGAAGACTGCGCCCAGGCTGCTGCGGATCGCGTTGGGATTAAAACGATCGGCGAGGGAGTCGGTCAACAAGATCGCGTCGACACCGGCGGCATCGGCACAGCGAAAGACGGCGCCGACGTTACCCGGTTTCTCGAATTGATCGAGAACCAGAACCAATCCGTTGCTTGGCAAAGACAGCTGTTCCAAACCCCAGGCGGGTTCATCGAACTCCGCAACGACACCACGCGACGATTGTCCGTAGGTGATTTTGTCCATGACCGCGTCTGTGACTGGCACTAGGCGATCCGAGAAACGCGATTGGACTTCGTCAGGAATTTCGTCTTCGTTGGTGTAGACGCCTTGCAGGTTCAGTCCTGCATTCAACGCCTGGAGTGTTTCACGCCACCCGTCCACAATGACCTTGCCTGCCTTCCGTCTGGCTCGATTGTCACGCATCCGAACGAGTCGTTTGACGTTGGGATTGTTCAGGCTGCTCAGCACGTTTCGATGTTTGAAGTGGGATCGGGGAAACCAACAGCCGAGTGATTCCAAAGTAGGTGCGTTACCACGTCGACTTTCACCGTGCAGAAACCTTGCAGAAACGGTGCAAAAGGCGACGCAACAAAATCAACAGGCCGTTAAACGTGCAGCGTAACGATTCGAAGCACGTTTCGGTAGTTGCGGTCGGCAGTTAGTGCAGTCCGTAGCGGTTCATTTTGTAGTGCAGCGTGCGGATGCTGACACCGAGCGTTTTGGCGGTGTGTTCGCGATGGAAGTCGTTAAGTAACAACGCTTCTTGGATCGCTTCACGTTCGGCCGCTTCGGTGACTTCGGCAAGCGTTTGCGCTCCGGAGGACTTTGATTCCGCGGTCCGTTTCAGTTCCAGTGGCAGATCGTTTTCGGTGATCTCGTTGCCGGGGATTGTGACCACCAATCGCTCGACGACGTTGCGAAGTTGGCGAACGTTGCCGGGCCAGTTCGACGCGCACAGCGTTTTCATCGCTTCGGCGTCAATCGATTTTTGTTCGCGGCGGTGACGCGAGCAGAAGTGACTGAGGAAGTGATCAATCAGCAGCGGGATATCTTCGCGGCGTTCACGGAGCGGCGGAACCAGGATCGGCACGATATTCAAGCGATAGAACAGGTCTTCGCGAAAGGTTCCTTCGTCGACCATTTGCCGGATGTCGCGATTGGTTGCCGAAACGATGCGGGCGTCGGAGTCCAAGACGCCTTCACCGCCAATACGGGCATAGCGTCCCGTCTCCAAAACACGCAACAAGTCGACTTGGCATTTGGAGGGGATTTCGGTGATCTCGTCGAGGAATAGTGTTCCACCGCCGGATTGCTCGAAGCAGCCTGGTTTTTGTCGCGAAGCTCCGGTGAAGGAACCTTTTTCATGGCCAAACAATTCGCTTTCTAAAAGCGTTTCTGGGAGAGCACCCAAGTTGACTGCCAAAAAGGGGCCATGTGAACGATGGCTCAAGTCATGGATCGCGCGGGCAATCAGTTCTTTACCGCTGCCGCTTTCCCCTTGGATCAGCACTGTCGCGTCGGTGTCGGCGACTTGGCGGATTTGGGCGAGCAGCTCTTTGAGAGTTCGGCAGTTACCGATGATCCCGGTCACTTCCCCGGCTTCGGCAAGCTTTTCTTTGAGCTGATGGTTTTCGTATTGCAGCTTGTGGTGTTCGACGGCGCGGGCGACCTGTTGCCGAATCAGGTTGAGGTCGACGGGTTTGGTGATGAAATCGAACGCGCCGCGGCGCATCGCTTCGACCGCTGTGTCGACGGTACCGTGTGCGGTGATCACGATGGTCGTCGTCGCAGGGTTGCGTTGTTTTACCAACGAAACCAATTCCAACCCGTCTCGATCACCGGGCAACCGAATGTCGGCGATGACCAACTGATGGTCTTCGGCATCGAAACGGTCGAGTGCTTCGTTGACGGTGCCGGCCGTGTCGACGCGGTCGGCGTATTTCTGCAAACCTTTGGCGAGTCCCGAGCGGATATTGGGTTCGTCGTCAACGATCAGAATGTGAAAGGCGTCTTCCATTTAGCTGGTGACA
This sequence comes from Rhodopirellula sp. MGV, assembly GCF_002251265.1. Taxonomy (NCBI): domain Bacteria; kingdom Pseudomonadati; phylum Planctomycetota; class Planctomycetia; order Pirellulales; family Pirellulaceae; genus Rhodopirellula; species Rhodopirellula sp. MGV. The sequence goes on from NZ_NPDI01000066.1 coordinate 22,353, forward strand.
ATCGCTGGTTGAGTTGGTGGGGGAAAGTTGCTGGTTGGCAATCGTGTTGGCTTGAAACGATAGCGGTGTTTCGGGGTAGTGCTTTCACGCACACCCGTGGGCACGGCTGAGCCGATTTGCCACAGGTCCGGTACCATTTTTCTGTTCGCGTTCAATCAAAGTTGGCCCTAGACCGGCAAAGATTGGCCCACGACCGGTAATTCTTTGCACATCGCTGCGTGCAGAAGTTTGCATTTTGTGTGCAGTATTCTGCATGGAAATGTGTGGTTTGACCATGGGAGCGGCTTCATTGCTTCGCGTCTGCGAAGTTGGTTTTCCCGTAAATGAAAGAACATCTTCCCTCAAATGGTGCTCGGCAGTTGGAAAGAATTTGAATGGCATATCGCGTGCCCTACATCGAGGTAGTAGTAAGGCGAAAGTGTGAAAGCCGAAAAATGGCACCCGATTGATCGCCGCTTTGATTGCGGAGAAGGACGCTGCCGAGATGACATTGACGACCACTAAAACGCACATACCAGATGTGAATATTGCGAGTGACGTGTGCGATCTGGATCGGATGATTCGCAAGGCGGCTCATTATTTGCCGTCTCAAGGGCCGATCACGGTCTTCGTTCACCACAACACATTGCACGCGTTCGATTCGGACGATTTTGAAGATGCGGTGTTGGCGGGTGGCACGATGTTTGGCTGCCAGCCTTACCTTTCCGAAAAGGAGTATCGGAGCAAGTTGGCCGAGGGGCGAATTCGCGTAGAAGATTTGGACGCGGCCTTGCAGGAAGATTTGGCAGAGGATGCAGACCGCTTGGTTGCGACGTTTGGCACCCGATACGCGCTGCGTTTGGCGATGTTGCAGCACCCGTTGTATTGCGGTGCGACGCACGAGTTGCGATGGATTGTTGCCGAGACGGATGCATTGCGTCGATTTCGGTCCGAAGTTGACCTTGCGACCCGTCAACAGTTGGTCAAGACAACGCGCCAGTATGTCAGTGAAACTCGTCTCGAGAAAAACCTGCAGGGCACTGACGAGTTACTTCATCAGGTATTGGCTTCATTCGATCGCCGAGATCCTCAGATGTGGGACGAGCGTCGGTGGGAAAACTTCACACTGAACTTTCTCTGGCGCGTTTGTTGTGAAGGTGTGCGTTCGACAGAGCAATCGATTTTGATGGATGACCGGACGTTGGTCGACGGAAAGCGTCACCGTCGTCACCACGATCGATGGCTCCGGCACCGTGATTGGTTGCTGCATGTGACAGGGGATGACCCGGACGAACTTTCGAACGAAGTGCTGATTCCGTACTGCGCCGCATTTTTGGATCAGGGGTTCTCGGATTGGACGATTCCGAATCGAGAGTTGGGTTTCTTTCAGGCGTTTCTAAAGCTGCACGCCCAGTCCGTGATGGGGACGACGCCAAGATTTCGTCGACTGAAACAAGAGGCTCGGCGGATCATCAACTTGGGATTGGACGAGCGAGATGTGATTCGGCAGTCGCTTGAGTACTTCGGAATTTCGCCGGCTGATACGGAGGAGTTCATTCTGCAGTCGTTGCTTGCGCTGCGAGGCTGGACCGGAATGATCTGGCAGATGGAAACGAACGCGGATTGGGCGCCTCAGCCAGCGGAAGCGGGGAGTTTGCTCGGTTTCTTGGCCGTTCGTTTGCTTCTCGATCGACTCGCTTTCGAAGCGGTTGCTCGGGAATCGCTAGGGTTTGCCGGGACGCCACACGAGTTCATGCGTCAGTATGGATCTGCAAGGCAAGAGCGTTACCAGAGTGAATTTGAGCGTCGCGCCTTTATCGTTTTTCAACTGGCACAGGTGCGAGGTTGGACACCGCGAGATCTGCAGTCATTGACACACCAGCAGTGGGCGATGCTGCTCGACGAGATCAACCTGTTTGACGGGCTTGAACGAAGGCGTGTCTATCATCGCGCTTATGAGCGAAAGTATCGCAATGCCGCGCTCGATGCGGTTGTGGCGCACGGACGCAGGTTGCAGGTACTTCGCAATCGTGCTGCACATGAACCCATTGGAAACGACTGTGCTTGCCAAGATCACGTGGAAGCGAATGAAGTGGCCGGGGAAGGTGATTCTACCATTGGTCAGCAGCCTATCGATGGTCCGTCGTCAAAGGTTCCCAAGCTGCAAGTTGTCTGTTGTATCGACGATCGTGAAGAGTCGTTTCGTAGGCATCTCGAAGAAATCGAGCCAGACTGTGAAACCTTTGGCATCGCCGGATTCTATGGAACAGCAATGTATTTCCGTGGAGCGGGCGATGCTCATTTCAAACCGCTTTGTCCCAACTCGATCAGGCCGAGTCATTATGTGATCGAAGAGCCGACGTATTCGATGCTTGAAGTTGGTCGTCGGCGTTCGCTTGCGCGTCGGCAGATTGGTCGTTTGACTTATCAGACGCATCGCAGCACCCGTTCGTTTCTGGGCGGAATTGCGACTGCGGTTGCAGGTTCATTTGCCGCGTTTCCGTTGGTTGGACGAGTGTTGTTCCCTCGGACTGCTTCGAAGATTCAATCGCTAATCGAGCAGATTGTGGAACCGCCATCGACCCAGTTGCGGATCGAAAAAGTCGATGATGGACCTGATGCCTATGGGTTTACGCTTGCCGAGATGGCCGACATCGTTGACGGTGCATTGCGGGCGTCGGGGCTGTCACGCTGTTTTTCCCCTCTCGTGATCATTCTGGGACATGGCTCGCAAAGCTTGAACAATCCGCACGAGTCGGCATACAACTGCGGCGCTTGTGCGGGCAGTCAAGGCGGCCCGAACGCACGTGCGTTTGCGATGATGGCGAATGATCATCGCGTTCGTCTGATTCTCGCAAGCCGTGGAATGGCCATCCCCGAGTCCACTGTGTTTTTGGGTGGGTATCATGACACGACTAACGAGTCAGTCACGTTTGCGGATTTGGATCGGTTGCCGATTACCCATCGTGGCAGATTTGAAGAGGCAGCAGAACTGATCAGTCGGGCGCGTCAGCGCAACGCCCACGAACGTTGTCGCCGCTTTATGTCCGCGCCATTGGATCTGGAGCCAGCCGATGCACTTCGTCACGTCGAAGATCGCCCGGAAGATCTTTCACAGGCCAGACCAGAATACAACCATGCGACGAACGCACTTTGTTTCGTTGGGCGTCGCGAGTGGAGTCGTGGATTGTTTCTTGATCGCCGCGCGTTTTTGACATCATACGATCCTGCCAATGACGACGAACGAGGCACCATATTGGAAGGGTTGTTGCGAGCTGCGATCCCGGTTTGTGCGGGAATCAGTTTGGAATACTACTTTTCCACGGTCGACACCGAAGGCTATGGCTGTGGTTCAAAGTTGCCACACAACATCACATCCCTGTTGGGCGTGATGGTAGGGGCGGCGAGCGATCTGCGGCCTGGTCTGTCGGAACAAATGGTTGAAATCCATGAGCCGATGCGGATTCTGTTTGTCATCGAGTCGACGCAGTCGGTGATGAAGCGAATCATCGAGAACAACGACGGAATCTCACGTTTGGTCAACGGCCAGTGGGTTCAGATGGCGATTTTTGATTCCGACCAAGGTCGTATCTATCGCTATGTACGTGGCGAGTTCGTTTTGTACGCACCGCATGACCGTGAGATCCCTGCGGTAGGGTCATCATACGATTGGTATCACGGCAATCGTGACCATCTTGGGTTCGCTTCGATTATTCCGGCACGCGCCACCCAGGGAGGTCAAGTCGGATGCTAAATCAGTGTTTCTTAATATTGGGATTGATGGTTGTTGTCAGTCCGGCGGTGCTGTTGGCGGTGCTTGGTACGGCATCGCTGGTGGGACTCAAAATCAGTGAGCAAACGTCGGCGCGATTGACGCAAACATCAGTGATCACTGGATTAACTGCGTCATTGACAATTCTCGGTTTGATGTTGGGCACTGGCGAAAGGCATGTGCCGATTGAGGTTGGCCACTGGGTGTTGATTCCGGAGGAGAGCTTCCACTTTCATTTGAAGTTTGTCTTCGATCGACTATCGGTACCTTTCGCGATTCTGTCGTTTGTGTTGTGCGGAACGATTGGGGCATTCACCAACAATTACCTGCACCGAGAACGAGGCTACCATCGCTTTTTCGTTTTGTATGCGTTGTTCTTGCTCGGCATGATTGTGTCGTCGTTGGCGGGAACGATCGAAACGCTATTTCTTGGTTGGGAACTGGTTGGTTTGTCGTCCGCACTATTGGTTGCGTACTTTCATGACCGCAAAAACCCGGTTCGCAATGGGCAGCATGTCTGGGTGATCTATCGAATCGCGGATGCCGCATTCCTGATCGCCGCGCTGACGCTTCATCATCTGACCGGGGCCGGCGACTTCGACGAACTGATGGGCACGGGACCCTGGCCGGAAGGGCATGCCACAATTAGCCAGTCACATGCCTTGTTTGTTGGACTGTTGTTATTGCTTGCCGCTGCGGGCAAGTCCGCACTGGTGCCGTTTTCTGGTTGGCTGCCACGTGCAATGGAGGGACCAACGCCATCGAGTGCGATCTTTTACGGTGCCTTGTCCGTCCACTTGGGTGCATACCTGCTGTTGCGAGTGAGTCCGTTGTTGGAGTTATCGGTGGTGCTGAGTACGGCGGTCATCTTGATCGGTCTCAGTTCCGCCGTCTTCGGCGCTGTCGCAGCTCGGGTGCAAACGGACATCAAGAGTGCTTTAGCATTCGCGTCACTGACGCAGGTGGGGATCATCGTCGCAGAAATCGGTTTTGGTCTTCGCTACATTGCATTGATACACATCATCGGACACGCTTGTCTGCGGACATTGCAGTTGTTGCGGGCACCGACGTTGCTTCACGATTACAACGATTTTGAAAATGCGATTGGCGAACATTTGACGCACGAACCAAGTTTCTGGTCGCGATGGGTTCCGGTTCGGATTCGCGAGTGGGTGCACTGTTTGGCACTCTACCGCGGTTTTATGGACGATCTGTTAAAAGCGTTTGTTGTTCGGCCGATGCTGCGACTGTTCCGTTGGTGCGACGGGATGGAGCGGCGTTGGACGAATTTTTTATCTGGAGAATCAGATCCAGCAGAGCCAACGAAAATGGAAAAGCGTGAATCGCTTGAGGAGTTCGTTTGATGTCAGAACTTCATCTGCCTTGGCTCGAACTATCGGTCTTGATTCCGATTTTTGGCGCGATCGTGACCGCGCGACTGAAAAACGCGGGCTATTCGCGATTGGTTTGCTTGGTCAGTTGTACCGCGACATTGCTGCTGACGTTGGGTGAATGGGTAGACTTCGTCGCATTGAAAAGCTTTGCGGCACACGACCACTGGGACGTTCTGGCGATGATGTTCCAGGACCAGATTTTTGTTATTGACGAATTGAATGCTCCACTACTGCCTTTGGCCGCACTGTTGTGTTTGCTAACGGTGTTGTCGACGCTTCGGACAAAGCAGCGTCGATTTGCGTTTCATTGGATGCTGATATCCGAAGCAATCTTACTGGCGACTCTATCATGTCGAAATGCCTGGGGCATCGTGTTATTGCTGGTGGCGGCGGTCTTTCCGGTTTGGTTGGAATTGCGGCAGCGCGGGCGTACGACGCAAGTGTTTACCTTTCACATGGCCTTGTTCGTCGCGGCTTTATTTATTGGTCAAGCACTTGTTGATCTTGGGTATTTGTTTGCTGGCGGGGCGTTCTTAACGTTCGCCGGACTGCTACGGACCGGGATCGTGCCGCTGCACTGCTGGATGACCGATCTGTTCGAGAAGGCATCGTTCGGGACAGCGTTGTTGTTTGTCGCGCCGATGACCGGTGCCTACGCGATGATGCGGTTGGTTTTGCCAATTGCTCCCGAATGGGCGTTACAGAGCATTGCGATCGTCTCACTGATCACGGCGGTTTATGCCGGGGGAATGGCATTGGTGCAAACCGAAGCTCGACGTTTCTTTTGCTACCTATTCTTGAGCCACTCCTCGTTAGTCCTGGTCGGATTGGAATTGGCGACACCGATCGGATTGACTGGCGGACTTTGTGTTTGGTTGTCCGTTGGCTTGGCGCTCGGTGGTTTCGGTTTGACGCTTCGATGTGTGGAAGCAAGGACCGGCCAGATTGATCTGAAACGCTACCATGGTCTTTATGAAAACATGCCGACATTGGCAGCGTTCTTTTTGCTCACAGGACTGGCGTCCATTGGATTTCCGGGGACGATCGGATTCATCGGCACCGAGCTTTTGATCGAGGGTGCCGTCGATGTTTATCCATTGGTTGGGATGGCCGTTGTTGTGGCGGCGGCACTCAATGGGATTGCAATCCTGCAGGCCTATTTCAAAATCTTCACCGGAACGCGGCACCATGAGAGCTTTTGTTTGCGTTCGCGTTTTGCCGAAAAAGTCGCGGTGATGATCTTGACGGTTTTGATTATTGGCGGTGGTTTGTACCCGCAACTGGGCGTCGCATCGCGGTATCACGCGGCAAGTGAATTGTTGCGTGATCGGTCCGATCAATTGAATTTCAAACAGAAAAGTCGCACGGCATTCAATACGAATTTAAACCATGACCACTGAAGACAAGACTCATTCGCCCGCGAAGGAGATTCCTCGCGGGTCGGCGGCCGGCTTTATCAAGTACATGAAGCACGATTTGCTGTCGGGCTTGCTGGTGTTCTTGATCGCATTGCCATTGTGTTTGGCGATCGCCGTTTCCAGCGGCTATCCGCCGATCGCAGGAATCTTTACAGCGATTGTCGGATCAATCCTGACGACGTTTTTGAGTAATAGCGAGCTTACGATCAAAGGCCCGGCGGCGGGTCTGATTGTGATTGCGATCGGTTGCATCACGGAATTCGGTGGGGTTGGCAGTCATGAAGCTTATCGCGCGGCGCTCGCCGTCGGTGTTGCCGCGGCGGTACTGCAGATTTGCTTCGGGATCTTTCGGGCCGGGATTCTGGGGGAGTTTTTTCCGATCTCAGCGGTGCATGGGATGTTGGCTGCGATTGGTGTGATCATCATCATCAAACAAATCCCGTTTGCCCTTGGTGTGATCAATCCCGAAACGGGGCGGGCGCCGAGTGCCGAACCGTTCGAGATGGTTCGCGAAATCCCCCATTACGTCATGCAAGCGAACCCTGCGATTGCGGCGATCGGGCTTTGCAGTGTGTTGATCATGTTTGTTTGGCCTTTGATTTCCAGACGTGTTCGGGCATTGAAAATCGTGCCGGCTCCGATGATCGTGTTGCTGTTCGCGATTCCGATGGGGATGGGCTTTGATTTGATTCACCAACACTCGTATGTGTTGCGCAATCATGAATATCAGCTTAGCGATCAGTACTTGGTGAATATGCCCGATCGAGTGTTTGGGTTGTTTGACGAAGTCACCTACCCTGATTTTTCGGTATTGCGTCAATCGCGGGCTTGGTGGTGGGTGATGATGTTTTTCATCATCGGAAGTCTTGAGTCACTGCTAAGTGCCAAGGCCGTCGATTTGCTGGATCCATGGAAACGCAAAACGAATTTGGATCGCGACATTATCGCGGTCGGTGTTGGCAACCTCGCCGCTTCGCTGGTCGGCGGTTTACCGATGATTTCCGAAATCGTGCGTTCACGGGCCAATATTGACAACGGTGCGCGGACGCGTTTTGCGGACATGTGGCACGGCGTTTTTCTGCTGTTGTGCGTTGCGTTAATCCCGACGGTCTTGCACCGGATACCGCTCGCTGCGCTTGCCGCGATGTTGATTTACACCGGATATCGGTTAGCGCATCCGGTGGAGTTTTTGAACGTTTATCGCGTGGGAAAGGAACAACTGGCAATCTTTGTGACAACGTTAGTGATGGTCCTGGCCACGGACTTGCTGGTCGGTGTCGCGGCCGGGATCATCTTGAAAATCATCATCCATGTCGTCAACGGAGTACCAATCAAGTCCTTGTTCAAGCCGTACATTGAGGTCCAAGATGTTGACAACACGACGTGCTTGATCTTGGCACGCGAGTCGGCGGTATTCAGCAACTGGATCCCGTTCAGACGCCAGATCGAACAGATTGGATTGGTGCAACACCGGAATGTGATCGTCGATGTTTCTGAAACCAAGTTGGTTGATCACAGCGTGATGGAAAAGCTCGAAGAGATGGAGCGTGACTTCGAGCAAGAAGGCCTGCATTTCGAAGTACGCGGCCTCGATTCGCTGCAGCCGTTGGCCGACAACGCCCACGCCGCGCGTAAGCGAGGCTTGGCTTCGATGCGTCGCTTGACCATCGTGGCGAGCGCGGAAATAGAAGATTGGTTGGAAGCACGGCTCGTCCAATTGGGCGCGACAGGTTACACGGTGATGCAGTGTCGGGGGGCCGGACGAACGGAGCTACAGCATGGGAACAAGGAAAACGACCCCAAGGTTCGCATTGAGGTCGTGATGACCTGGAAAACATCCGAAGAGGCGATCGACTTTTTGCGTTCCGAGGTTATCCCGAACCACCGCATCACGGCTTGTGTCGAAACCGTTGATGTGGTTCGTCGTCAGGATTTCGAATCCCTCTCGGACGCATCACACCTTGAACACGCTTTGTCTGACTGATCCATTGTGTGTTTGACTTTCATCACGAAGGATCATCCACACAGATGAGCGAAGAGCAGATATTAGACGCGGTGCGACGTCAGGTTCGCATTCGATTGTCCGGACAAGGTGCCGGGCATGGATTTGACCATATTCATCGCGTCGTAGTCGCCGCGCGTCAGATTCATGCTGATGTCGGAGGAAACTTGTTCGTGATCGAGCTGGCCGCGCTGTTGCACGACATCGGTGATGCAAAATTCAACGATGGCGTTGAACGCAGTGGCGAATTTTCACGCGAGATCTTGGGGCAGCTGGACCTGTCCGATGCGGTGATTGACGAAGTAGTGCATATCGTCGACAACCTTTCATTCCGAAAACGCGAAACGGCCGACGCGTTGTCGTTAGAAGGGCAAATCGTTCAAGATGCCGACCGTTTGGATGCGTTGGGTGCGATCGGAATTGTTCGAACGATCGAGTACGGTGCCGTCAAAGGCCAGCCATTCTATGACGCTTCGGATCCAGAGGGACCAAGTGGTGTCAAGCATTTCGACGACAAGCTCTTTCGCTTGCGTGAGCTGATGAATACCGAGGTTGGACGCCGATTGGCTGCCCAGCGTGAAGAATTTATGCGAACATTTTTGAACGAGTTTTTTGGTGAATATGGACTCCAACGAGAGGCGTCAGCCAACGATTGAGTGGGCTGATTTTGAAGCGGTCGAGCTTCGTGCCGGAACGGTCATCGCGGTTGAGGATTTTCCTGAAGCTCGCAAACCGGCATACAAAGTGACTGTCGACTTTGGTCCGGCGGTCGGTAAAAAGCGGACGAGTGCACAGATAACGGTCAACTACACGAAGGACACTTTGCTTGGACGGCAGGTGCTTGGTGTTGTCAATTTTCCGCCGAAACAAATCGGCCCTTTCATGTCGGAGTTTTTGATTGTTGGCTTTTATCGCGAGGACGGCAGCGTCATTTTGGCCGTTCCCGATGCTGACGTTACCAACGGAGCAAAGCTCGCATAGCGGAATGAGTCGCAAGACGATCGATCTCGTAAGGCAACTCCGCTACGCCGGCAGTCAGATTGCCAGTTGTTCGCTCAGTGGCGTCTGTGATCAGGACGATGTTCCCCGCATCAGCAGCGGAAAATCGCTTCGTTCATCCGGTGAAAAGAGTTCGGCGGTTATGCCTGTTGGGCGAGTAGAACGAGCACGCAACTGCCGTCGTCGATAACGGTGAGTCCTGCGTCGCGAGCTGCCGCGCTTCCCACCGCATCTTCGGCACCCGGTTGCATCCAAAGATGTTTGACACCGATTGCGATCGCTTCATCGATGATGGTTCGGGTCACACTTGGTGGTGTGATGATCGAAAGCGATTCGGGGACGATCGGAAGCGCCGCCAAGTTGGGATACGCTTGATGGCCTTCGATTTCTTCCGTGATTGGGTTGAGCGGATATGTTTCCCGACCCGACGCCAACAAAGCGCGAAAGACTTTGTTTCCGTATTTGTGCTGACGGGCAGATGCCCCGGCGACAGCGAACGTGCTGGCTGCAAGAAAACTTGAGATCGACGGGTTCATCAGAGTAGTGCTGTAGAAATGACAATTGGTGGACGAGCTCTATCACGCCAATTGTCTGCGACTTTCCCTCGGCTCACAAGCCGCTAGATATAGTACGCGGGTTCTGAGATATCGGCGACGACGGAGGGGAAAACGAATCGAACAGTTGTCCCTTGGCCGAGTTCTGAATCGATTTCGATTTGGCCTCCAAGTCTGAGGCAAGCCTCTTTGCAGGCGCCCATTCCAACACCACGGCCTGACGTCTCGCTGACGATTTCTTTGGTGGAAAGCCCGTCAGCAAAAATCAGGTCTTTCAGTTGTGACCTACTGGGTTCGACGACTCCAAGCATTCTTTCCGCCATCGAGCGGACTTTGCTCCAATCGATCCCGGCCCCGTCGTCAGCGACTTCGATGACAAAGGACTCTTCGTTTTGGAACGCGTTCAAACAGATGGTACCGGTTGACGTTTTACCCTGTTTGATTCGTTGGTCGGTCGATTCGATTCCGTGGTCAACGGCATTGCGTACGACGTGTGTCAATGAATTCCAGAACGCATTCCATTGTTCGGTAGGTGGGGTTCGCAAACGTGCTGACGGGAGTTTCACCGACAGGCCAGGTTTTTCCAAACGTTCGGCCAATCGTTGGGCACGTTCGGCGAGCAATTCCAATCGTTGCGAAACACAATCCCAAGTCCAACGTTCCATTTGATGGACGAGGTCGTCGATTCGCACACCGGATTTTGCCAACGCGATTGTCTTGGCGATTTCGGACTTGTCGATCGTTGCCTGATCGGTTTTTTCATCGGGAATGATCATCGATAGTCGATCGCGAACCGATTCCCATTGTGCTGCAATCGCCTCACATTGGACGGGGGCGCAGACTTTTCGCTGATCGGCGAGTTGGTCTTCGAGTCGATGCAGCCACTGTGCGAAACTACGCAGCCCAAAAATTCCGAAGTTGCCTTTGAGCGTATGAATCCAGCGTTTTTGTTCTGCGAAGCTGCCATGCCCGTTCTCCAAGAGATCGACCAAACGTTGCGACTCGGACAAGAAACCACGAACGCTCTTTGGATCGCGAACGAACCTAGTGAAGATGGCCATCTGTTCGTGCTGAAGTTCGTTCGCATGTTCGGCATCAAGTTCCGCCGAAATATCGGTGCAGATGACAAGGAGTTGCGACAGCTGTTGATTGTTCAAGAAGACAGGTTGGTACTTCAAGTCAAACACCAAGCCTTTCGCTTCGAATCGATTCGGAAGCTGGTCCAATCCCATTTCCAACGGCATCCAATCACAACGCAACTGTTGCCAATTGAGTTCCATTAAATCGCCGGTAACACTGTTCGATTTGCCGATGTATTCCCAAATCGTCTCGCCATGCATGATTGGGCCAAACCAAGATTGAAACCGCTGCGATGGCTCGCCAACGAAGTTGCCTTCGAGCGAAACCATGCCTAATCCTTCGGCAACGTTGTTGAGCACCAGTAAGGCATCGTCATGTGTTTGCTTGGCGTCTTGCAGTGCCTGTTCAGCGACACGTTTGGCGACACGAAGCTTTCCAACGGTGGTTTGTTGGACACTGTCAAATGACCAGACGATTGTGAAGATCGAAATGATCAAACCGCCCTGGACGAGTGCAATGTATTCGGCACTGAACGATTCGGGGACTTCGGACAAGGGGCCAGCGGTATGTTCATGCATCCGATAGACGAAATACAGGAACACCAACGTGATGCCTAACCAGACCAATCCCGTTTTGCGTCCAAGCGTCGAGACAGCCATCATCGGTGCGGCAAACATCCAGCCCAACACCGGTGAATGGAGATTGCCGGTTGCCAGTGCGACTGTGCTGACCGCGATAAACGCACTGGCGACAATGATATTCGCAATCGTGATCCAATTGCCGCCGCGGTAGAGCATCCACAACGCGATCGCGCCACCGATACACGCGGACCCTGCGCCGGCAGCAGTCAACTGCATGTTCAGCGCCAGATACATGCCGGCGTAGAGCAACCCTGCAAAGAACGCGATGTTGGCGTAATAGAACAGGAGCCGTGCGATACGAGCGGGCTCGCTGTCATCCTCGGAACAGGTCCGAGGCATCAGGTTCGCTACCTTCCTGGATAAGGATTGGATGGGATTCTCGAAAACTGGTTCCACGATCGACTCGTTGGTTCATTGGTTACACCAAAACTAGCACGAGTCGTCAGCAGCTAGGGGTGTTTCATTCCCACGCGTCTAAGGGCTTTCCCTCGTCGCGGTGAATTAACCCCCATTCAAGGCCGCTTAACGGACAGGAAATCCCGTCAATCGGATCAGTCGGGACTGTGGGCTTCGTTGCATGAGAAGTGGGGTGCTGCCCCGCCACTTACTTGGGCAGCGTTTGATAGGCCTCGCGAATCTTGGCCTGGCCATGTTCGCGTTCGAGTCGGCGGATGGTGAAATGCGCCCGGGCGAGGTCTTGATAGTGATCGATAAAGTAGCTGTTGATCAATGCGCCACCGACAGCTCCGATGACCGGGATGGCTTGGGCTGCGATCTTTTCGCTGACGACCAGCCCGAATCGCTCACCGATCTTGGTGATCAACTTGACCAAAGGCTGTGCCGAAGTATTTGCCACACCGTGCTGGGCGACGTACTGCGACGCGTCGCGAATTTGCTTTGCCATTGCGGCGCGGACCGCGAAGTAACCAATTTCGGTATCGTCCTCGACGGAGGTGTCTTTGCCCGGATCCAACGCGAAGACTTCTAAGCAAGCAAGACGCGACTCGACTTTGGAAAGATCCTCGCCTTCGCTGCGGGCGATGTCCGCGATGCTGCGCAAAATCAGGACAGTCGAAACAGGGAGCTCTGCAGCGACCGTTGCGCCTCCGAGTGCCCCGCCTGCTGCCCCGGAAAGTCCGGCCAGAAGTTTGTGAGTGAGTAGCTGTGGCTTCTTTTTTTGCCCCGATTCTTCTGCCAGTGTTTTCAGCGCTACATCGAGTGCAACGGTCAGTGATTTCTCGATCGCTTTGTAGACAGCGTCCTCGGCCACGCTGGGCAGCATTTTTAGCGAGGCGGTTATCGGAGCGCCGATCAGTTCGGTCAGCCGGTCGGCAATCCCGTGGTGTTCGAGAATCTTTTTAGCATCGCCGAGTTCTGCCAATGCATTGGCGGGCAAGGAATCGTCGATCAACTCGCTTTTCGTCATCGTGGTTTGGTCTAAAGGTGATTGCCTGCTTGCGAATGCTAGCAACGGATGCCGCATTCTGGATTAGTCTCGAAGTGTTGAATCAACATGGTACTGGCGGAGCAATTCGCGTATGGATAGCGATTGGTCGATATTTCCCTCTCCTCGCCCACCAGCTACGGCACGATGCCTACGTTGACCACGTTTCGCCTCTTGATTGTTGTATTGATCGTCTTGTTGCCGTTTTGGCGGGAGCAATTCGTTTGGGCTCAAATCGCTTCCAACTCAGGCGTTTGGCCTGCAGCTTCCAGGCCAAATAAGACGTCTCGCGAGACTTTTTCACAGCCGCAGCCAACAAATCGGCGTCCGCACCCTGGCGCGGTGGTGTCGCAGCCTTGGAAAGTGAATTCGCAGGCCGACGCTTCTGCGCCGGCAAGTTCCGAAACGTTGAACGCTTCCAGATCGATACAAAACCCAGCACTTCGATGGACTCAGCCCGGTCAATACTGGGACCAACAGCGGAACGAAATTCAGTCGAGCAATGTTCCTACGCAGAGTTTCGCGTCTCCAACAAGTCGGTCCGTCACGACTGCGATTGCGGAGCTGGCGCCGTTCAATCAGTCCGCGCCATCAAATGGTCGTCGTGGCGACGAGGAAAACTTGGTTCGGCTGGCGCGGCCTGATTCAAATGGCTCATTGCAGGCAATGGGGGCGGTCACGCGAGCCGTTTCTGCTGAATTGATTTCTGATCGCCCGATCGAATACACCACTTCGATGGTGGAGTCGGCGCGTCGAAGTGAAACTCACTTCCGTCAAATGGCGGAGTCGGCGCCGAGGGCTGCGGCAGAGGTCGCGCTACAAAATGCAGAGTTCGCAAAGCAATGGGCGGAGCTTGCGACTGACTACATCGAATTGGCAGATCGTGTTCGAACTGCAAAAACAAAATTGTCTGCGACCCAGCAAGACTACGACGACGTCAATGCAAAGATCGAAAAGTATGGCCTGACACCGACGATCGGAATTCTGCTTCGTCATAAGAAAGAACAGCTAGACCGCTGGCAAGCGAAGGACTCGCAAACCGGTTGGGTACGTGAGGCTCTGCAACGGTCACGCGAGTCACAGCTTGATTTAGAGCTGGTGCGGCACGACGGAACACACCCGCTGGATCAGGCGGTCGCGGTGTTGAACGACAACGGGTTGGACGCGAGCAAGCCAGAGCAGCAAGTTCTGTTTGGCCAGGTACAACAACTTCTTTCTGATCGTGGACACTGGTTGACTGCACTTTGGACGGGGCATCGCAATTACCAGGATAAGCTGACGGAGATTGATGCGGTGACGTCGGCGTCGGTTCAGCTCACCAAAAACTATCGCACATTGATCAATCGCCATGTGATTTGGATTCGCAGTGGCGACCCGATCGGATGGGATTCGATTCGCAAGTTGAGTTCCGGATTGGCTTCGCTTTTCAATTCGAATCGTGGTTCGGAATTTGGGTTTGCGCTCCAGCAAAAGGTGGGAATCAACACCGCATCGGGAGTGGTCGTGTTGGTCGCAACCGTCGTTTTGTTGGTGATACGATGGCGGGCGAAGTCGTTGCTGATCGGGATCGGCAGCAAGACCCGTTTGCGTGAATCAACCAAGTCGACTCGGAAGCTGGTCGCGAGTGGGCTGACGGTCTTGGTCGCGATGATTGTTCCTGGCGTATTGCTGAGCTTTGCCAGTTGGCTGAGCAGCGGATACGTGTCCGAATCGTTGTTGCAGGCGTCCAGCGGTTTGTATGCGTGCAGCTTGATCGCATTGATGGTTGAATTGCCGCGTCAGTTGCTGCGTGATCACGGATTGGTTGACAAGCATTTGGGAGTGGAGCTGCCGCAGCGTCAACGAGCAAGTCAATACTTGATGATCGTGGGTACCGGACTGGTGCTAAGTGCCTATGTCGTCACCGTGACTGGTCTGATCGATCAAGGCATGTGGCGAGAATCGGTATCGCGGATCGGGTTGATGTTGACGCTAATGCTGGTGGCGTGGACGTTTCACCGTGCACTTCAACCAGGAACCGGGATTTTGGACCCGATTGTCGAGACATTTGGCGGTGCCATTGTCCAGCGGATTCGTCTGGTGATTTATCTTTTGATCATCGCATCACCGCTGGCGATCGCGTTCTTGTCAGCGATCGGTTACGGCTTCACCGCGCAGGAAATTATTCTGCGTTTCGCGGTAACGTTCTCTGTCGGGTTGATTGCGGCGATTCTTTGGCCGGCGGCGAAGATTCTGTCAGCTCACGCGTGGCGAGTCCTGACAGGTGCCTCTTTACCGCAGCGCAAGTTTGACGAGTATGGCGAAATCGAACCGACACACGAAATCGACTTGTCGGGAGGATTGTATTTAGATCTGAAGCACCAGATCGCGTTCCTGTGTCAATGCGGATTGGTGGTCGCAGGGGTGGTCTTGGTTGGGATGCTTTGGATTGACGTGTTCCCGAATTTGAGGATGGGAAACCCGGTGGTTTGGACGGTAACCGATACCGTGACACAACCCTCAATGGACGCCAGCGGGCAAACGATGATGCAGGCGACGGTCAAGGAAACGCCCGTCACATTGGTCCATTGTCTCTTTGCCGCGGTGACGCTATTTGTCGCATTTCAAGTCGCCAAACTGCTGCCAGCACTGTTCGACGCGTTGGTGCTTCAGCGAGTGTCATTTGATGAAGGCATGGAGCACTTCTCGTTGGTGCTCGGGCGGTGTTTATTGTTTGGTGTGGGATGCCTGATCTCGCTCAACTGGTTGGGCGTGCGTTGGCAAACGGTCCAGTGGTTGGCCGTTGGGCTGACGATTGGGCTTGGATTTGGGCTGCAAGATATGGTGCGCAATGTCTTTGGCGGATTGATTGTGTTGTTCGAAAAGCCAGCCGGGCTGGGCGATCTGATTACCGTCGGGCGAATCACCGGACGCGTTGCCAAGCAGCACTTGCGAACGACAGTCCTGACCGACGATGACGGTCGCGAGAATATCATTCCGAACAAAAAGTTTGTGACCGACGATGTCGTCAACTGGATGGGCGCCGGCCGACTGACTGTGATTCCGATCGAAGTTGCGGTGACCAAAGACGAACGGCCGGCAGATATCTGTCGGACGTTGCAAGAATTCGCGGTCGCGCAGGACGATATACTGATGTTGCCGGCGCCGCAGGCGACCTTGGTTTGTATCTCGAAAGTCTCGCAACGGATCGAAATCCGTGTTTGGATCGAAGAGTCAACGACCGCCGTCGGGTTCCGCAACAATCTGCTAAAACGTGTTCGCAAGTATCTGAGCGACATCAACATGCTTGCTGACGAACAACCGGAGCAGCCAGTGATGCGAGATCTGGCGAAGGATCCGGCGAGCTTTCCAAAGAGTGGACGACGATCAGGGGCGGCATGACAGACGATTTTCTCGAGCGTGTGCGGCAGCTAGTCACCGAGGGCAAGAAGGTTGCCGCGGTTCGTTTGGTGCGTGAACGTCAGCGCTGTACGCTGCGAGAAGCATTGGACGTTGTTGATTCGATCGAATGCGGCGAACAGGTCGAGCTTGGCGAACAGGTCAATACGCTTGACGATGACGAAATGGATCGGGTGCTGGATGCGATCGAGCAAGGCCGAACCCTCGCCGCAATCAAGCTCTATCGTGAAGCGACTGGGCGAGATTTGCGCGAGTCGAAAGAGTTTGTCGAGAACCTGATACGTCGTATGGGGAGTGGTTCGCCCAAGTCGACGTCCGGCGGATGCTTTGGACTGTTGATGATCGCAGCAAGTCTTGCTGCTGCCCCTATTTTGGTGTTTTGTTGGGGCCTGCGATAGGGTTCGGTCGATCCACGTTAGCTTTGCGAAGCACCAGGATATGGTAAGCTGGTGAGCAATCGATTGCCCCTTGTCCGACATCTTTGACTGTTAAATTGAAATGGTGAGCAATACGCTCCAAAGCACCAAAGAGCAGGTTGAGATTTCCTGCAAGTCTTGCGGGTCAAAGCTGCTGCTCAGTGCCCATCAGTTATCGACGGTGTGTCCGTATTGCGGTTCGCCTTCGGTGATCTCGCGGCCGCCGAGTGAAGACATTCCGTCGCCGACGTTTGTGATTGGGTTCCAAATTGACCGCGAGCGTGCGAGTGAGCTTGCACGCGCGTGGCTTCGTCGTGGAAACTGGTTGGCGCCGACATCGTTTAAGAAAGCCCTGCCGAACTTGATTCAGGGCATCTACTTGCCCGTCTATCTGTACGGGACGACGGCCCATTCGCGGTATTTTGCGAAGATCGGCGAGAACTACACCGAGACCGAAACGTACACGACGCGTGATGCCAACGGCAAAACAGTCACTCGGACACGTACGGTGACGAAGACCGAGTATCGTTCGTTGCAGGGGCAGCACGCAACCTATGTGATGGATGTGATCGTCTCGGCGTCAAAGGGAGTCAGTAACGCTAAGTTTCAAGAGATTGAACCGTACGACCTGCGAGCGATCCGGCGTTTTCAGCCTTCGATGATCGCCGGTTGGACCGCCGAAGAGCCGTCGCGCAGTCAAGCGGAATGCTTTGGGTTGGCTCGTCAGGAAACGCATGAGTTGATTCAGCGAAAGCTGCGTGAGTTCATGCCCGGCGATTCACACCGCGACCTTCAATTTGACACTCAGTTCAGTCGCGAGTTTATCGATTTTGCTTTGTTGCCAGTGTGGTGTTTTGCGGTGCGATATAGCGAGGACAAGCCACCGATTCAAATCTTGGTGAATGGCCAAACGGGACGTGTCGCTGGCAAAGCTCCGGTGTCTGCCGCCAAGATTGGATCATTGGTGGTTGGGGTGCTGATTTTCTTTGTCGTGATTGCATTGTTCGCTGTTTTGATGGGGCAAGGTTAGGCGATGGATGTAGCAATCATGACTTGCGAGCAATGTGAAACGCCGCTTGAAAAAGGCGACTTGAGATGTTCGGTCTGTGGGTTTACGGCACCGTTGGCGCATCACCATGTCGTCGTCGAGAAAAAGCAGGTGTTGCGCTGCACCGGTTGTGGTGCGGCGATCGCTTACGACGCCAAGCGACAGGCCCCAGCGTGTTCGTTTTGCAATAGCTTGGTGAAGCTTGAGACGATTGAGGATCCGGTCGAGCAGACTGAAGGCTACTTGCCATTCACAGTGACATCAGACGACGCGCGGCGGGCGTTACAAGCTTGGCTGAACTCACTCGGCTGGTTTCGTCCGTCGGATTTAACGTCATCGGCACAGATACGTGAGTTAAAACCGCTTTGGTGGGTCGCTTGGGCGTTTGATGCTGATGCCGTGGTCAGCTGGACGGCGGATTCGAACCATGGGAGTCGCCGGTCGGCCTGGGCACCGCATGCGGGCCAATCACAATGTCGATTTCGACAGGTATTGACCTCCGCTTCACGTGGGTTGTCACAATTAGAGGCTTCGCGAGTTTCCGATGGTGTGAATTTGCAGCAGGTTCATTCCGAACCGATGGGCGCCGATGATGCGGTCATTGAGCAATTCGATACCCAGCGGTCGCAGGCGAGACAGCAGATCGCAAATGCGGTTTATGACGAGGCAAAGCAAGCTGTCCGTAGCGAAGTACCTGGGACTTCGATTCGTAACTTGAACATCTCGTTGGTAGTGACCGGACTGACATCAAAGCGTCTGTCATTGCCAGCCTATGTGATGGCGTACCAATACAAGGAGCGATTGTATCGGGTGGTGATCTGTGGCCAGGACACCAAGTTTCTTGTCGGCAACGCGCCGTACTCGGTCTTTAAGATGGTGATGGTTGGGTTGGTGATCGGCTTGGTGGCGATCATTTTTTTGGGAATCGCGGCATCGAGTTGATCATGTTTCAATTCGGTGGTTATTCGCTTCCGAGATCGCGTTCTTCGACAGCGGCGGGCGTTGCTTCCACCGTCGTTGCGTTGCCATGTTGAGGCGAAATCAGCGGGGGCGACGTCGCAGAGTTTGGAAACTGACTGAGCAGGATGATCTTCTGCCAGATCTTTCTCGACAGGCCGGTTGTCAATTGTTCGACTTCACCAACGGCGGCGACTGCAACGGCATCGTCGAAGCGTTGGACATAAAGTGCCGCGATCTTGCCGATCAGCGACAACATTTCGCTGCAGTAGTCTAGATAACGATTCAGCTCGAACGCGGTCATCGCCTCGGTCGGCGAGTGCGCGGCGACTTGGTAGCCTTCGAGCGTACGTTCGGGGTCTTTGGTAAGTTGGTGCATGTCGATCACATGGGCCAGCGACCGAAGTTTGTGAATCGCCATAAGTGCTCGTCGGCGTTTGATGCGTACTTCCAGACTGATCAGGAAGTAAATGGTCGCCGCGAGTACGAGCAGTGCGTTGGTTCCGGCATCGAGCATTCCCAGCAAATCTGGCCATCCGATCGATTCGTCTTTGAAACGAACGGAGTGAGTGACGGACCAGATCATCGCAGCGACGATTAGCACGACCAGGGCGGCGAGGCTGTACCCGACGAAGCGAATCCACAAAACGGCTTCGTTGATTTCGCTTGCCGTTTTCGCGGATTGTTGAGCAACCTCGCGGAGTTGTTTACAGAGTTTCGAGATGCCGCGATTGGCAAATCGGTCTTCGATTCGGAAATCGAGTGCGACCACCGTGGTGAGGATCGCATCTTCGCGAAGTTGTAGGTCGGAGTTCACTGCTCTCGTTTATCGCATTCGATGAATGCGAAAGCGTTGTGATTGTGGATCGATTCGTAGTTTTCGCTGCTGCACTGGTACCAGACGATGCGGTCGTCATTATTAAGCGCGACGGCGAGGTCACGGACGATGTCCTCGACAAATTTCGGATTTTCGTATGCTTTTTCGGTGACCCATTTTTCATCGGGACGCTTCAGCACGCTGAATACTTGGGTCGAGGCGCACTTTTCGACGATTGAAAAGAGTTCTTCGATCCACAGATTTACGCCATCGGCCATGCGGACCTTCACGGTCATGTCGCAGCGTTGGTTGTGGGCGCCGTATTCGGAGATTTCTTTCGAGCACGGGCACAAGCTTGTCGCTGGGACTTTCAACGTCATGACGAAGTCGTCAGTGCCATTGCTGGCCAGTTCAAACGCTACATCGAAATCGAGCTTGCCAGACTGCCCCGTCACAGGAGCTTTCTTGTTGATGAAGTAGGGAAACGTCAATTCCAGGTAAGCGTCTTCGGAACCCAGTTTTTCCTTCATCCGATTGGTTACCAACGACAGCGTGTCACTGCACAGCTCTTCGTGGAACTCGTTAAGCACTTCCAAGAACCGCGACATGTGCGTGCCTTTGACGTCATGCGGCAAGGACACGAACATGTTGATTGTAGCGACGGTATGCAGGAACTCGTTGCCTTTGCCGGATCCCGGTGTTCGAAGCGAAATCGGATAGCGAACGTTTGTCACGCCGACTTTATTGATCGCGACTTGGCGTCGGTCACCCGTGGATTGGATATCGGGCAGCGGCGTGGAATTGATCGAAGGGTTAGTCATGATTCATTCAGCTCGTTCGGCTCGGGAAGCCCGTGTTCGAATCGGCAAACGGATTGTCCAATTCGCGAGGTCAGGACTCGGCGTGAAGGCGTTTGGTTTTGACTGGGAGTGACGATGATTTGATTGCGTGCCGATGCCAATACGAACCATTGCTGATGCGTGGCTCGCCGCAGTCATTGTCGATCGATTCGACAAGCTTGCGGCGAAGCATTGCATGGCACTGCTCGCTTGGCACTGCTCCCAAACGTTCTACGGCTCTTAAACAGTCAAGCTCAAGCAGGCGGCAGCCGTGGGCGAGCCTTCGAGAGCTGGCGGGATGCGGTGTTTGCAAATACTGTGTTTGCAAGTGGAAAGCGAACACCCAATGTTGATCCCAGCCGTGTTAGTTTGACGCGCCGGCAACCCCTTCACAATGGGGAACGGCTGGATGCGTGCAAAACCCCACTAAAAGACAGCAAGAATTCCATTTTTCGAATGCCATCGGGCTCCCCGACTGGGGGCAAGCTGGCAGTCGTTTAGTTCAATTTTTCCGCTTCGGCAAAGCATTCGGCGGCCAAGTCTTCTTCGCCAAGTTGCTGATGGACCCAGCCAAGGGATTCTAGGGCGGCCCTTTGGCGGGCACCATGGCTGACCAAAACGGCTTGAAGCAAATACGCTTTGGCTCGCTGAAGGTCGCCTTGTTGGGCGAGCAGGTCGCCGTAGGCGAACGTCGCGCGATCGAATCCGCCCGCTTCGAACAACTCTGCGAACTCTTGCATTGCCTGTTCCGTCTGTCCTGTCTTTGCCAGGCTGTCCGCCAGCACGTAGCGGCTTTCCGGATCGCCATCGATCAATCGCAAGCTGTCGTTTGCATGTCGGATCGCTTCGTCAAATTTGCCAGCCCAATGAGTTAATTTGGCGAGGTTCCGAAATGCGATTCCCTGCTGTTCACGGTCGATCGACTGATGAACCGCGTCAGCCGTTTGGGCAAAGGTTTGCGGGTCGACTGGAGTTGCTACGATGCCTGCGTCGTGAAACGAGTCAATGAGTAGCTTGGCCAATTCGCCGTGGCTATCGATTGTGGGATGGACGTGGTCAAGAAACCGTTCCGCGCCATAACATCGGTGTCCGAACTGTTGCAGCGAATTTTTTGATAAGTGCTCTGCGAAATCGACGCAGATCACTCCTGGCGAAGTGGCGAACTCGCGAATGGTTGATTGCACCGAAGACGTCGCCCGAAGGGGGCAGATGTCTTCGTCGATCGCGGTGCGGAAATGCCGCTCTGCTTCGTCGTATTGCTGACGTTCGAACAGTCCTTTGCCAAGCAAGTAGTGCGCTAACGCGTGCCGTGGCTGTGCTTCGACAACTGACGTTAAGATCGCGATCGAATCGTCAACAGCGCCGACGGCGAGCATGTCTTTCGCTGTCGCAATGCCGTCCAACATTTCGTCGGCTTTTCCGGTTGCCAGGCCGGTCGAGAACTCTGACTTAAAGGGCTCGCAGTCACGAAGATTGCTGTCGGGGATGACGATAGCCAATTTCGCCCCGGATTGTGCCGCGATCTGTTGCATCCGTCCCAAGTTGAACGCGAGGTGGCGATTGACCCCGCGGTGCCAGTTGTCATCGCGAGTGTAGCTGGACGGTCCGACGCTGTGGTTCAGTATTTCGTCAACGTCGCCGGACAATTCGGTGCGTTGGCCGCCGCCAGAAATCGGAATTTCATTGGAGATCCAGCGGTCCGCGAACAGTTGGCTTGCCTGGCCGAGTCTGGTTTGCAGGGCGATTGATGAAACCAAGGGCAGCAGTGTTGCATCACGCAGCGATTCGCCATAGGTCCGCCATTCGAGGAATTCGTTCTGTCCCGTGTAGACAACGAACAGGTCCACGTCATAGGGGGAAAACTGTTCCATCACAACGGCCACGCGATAACTTGCGTAGCTGATCGCACCTGCGTTAATGACTTCCCAGTTTCGGCTTGGATCAGATTTGGGAAGCAATTGCCGAAGCCATCCAGCGAACGAAGTCGAATCATGGAAAGGCCGGCCGTAGGTCGTCGAACCGCCCAAGCAGACGATCCGATAGGTGTCTTTTGGTTTTTCAGCGGTGAAGGATTGTGGGTTGAACCAAACGAGTTTTGCCGGGTTGATGCCGACCGTGGTTGGCGTAGATTCAGGGCCCTGATGTTGAACTAGTAGTGGGACCGATGTGGAAAAGCCGACAAAGGGATCGGGTGGCGGCGGAGGTTGCCAAACGAGACGCAGGAAAACTTCGGCCACTGACAGCGACATCAGCATCACGATTGCCGCAAAAACGATTTTTTTGCGAGTGCTCAGACGCACGTTAGGCCGATCGGAAATCGGTGATGCTTTAGGATTCTTCAACGGGTTTTGACCTTTTCTACAATTGACGCTTCTTCGAATGGCAAAGAAACGCACGCAATCTTCGGACGCCCTGATTGTCTCCCCCGGCCCGACCGCAAATCAAGTCATTGATGCGAGCGGGAAATGTTTGACGGTTCCAGAGGACTGGTCGCTGTTACCGCCAGGCGACGCAGGGCTGACGCGACGTGTGAAGGCAGCCGGACCAACATGGACGGTCAAGGAAAAACGCGGGCGTCGGACGTTTTCCAAAGGCGTCTGGGCCGCGACGAAGCAGATCGAATCGGCGCGTGCGACACTGGACCAAGAGCGTTCAACAGAAGCGTACGCGAAACGTCGTGTGCGTGACGTCGAACGCCGAGAAAAAAAACAGCAAGAGTATGTCGAGGATTTTGAATCCGCTGTGTCGCAGTTCTTGGCGTTTGACGCGACGTATCAAGCAATGGCGGCAAAGCTGGCGAAACTTGTCACCGAACACGCTACTCCGGTTGGCAGTGGAACGGTGGCGAGAACGGAACGGATTCCGATCGAGCGACGTGCCGAATCGGCGGTGATTGCTTGGATGCGGCATCAAACGACGGCGTATGACGACATGGTCATTCCGCGAGTGAAAGGCAAACGCCGCGAAGTGCGTCGGATGCTGGCGGAGCAATCACGAAAGATCTTGGTCGCCTACCGCCAAGGCAAGCCGGTCGATCCAAAGGCTTGCCCGCTGTACCTGGCACTCAACCGCACCGAAGAATAGGCACCGGAAAAAGGTGCGAGAAAGTCGATGCGGTTTCGAAGGCGAATGCGTCACGCGTGGCAGCAGGATGACGTGGTGCTTGGTGTCTGATCGTATTCGTCATGACGTTTCCACCACATGCTCGTTTCATTGCGGCCCTTTGAAGCTCGGTCTAGCCATTGATACGGCGTCCACAAGACGTCGAGTCCACGAGAGAAGGCCGAGTAGGTGTGGTAGACGGTTCCATTTTCGAGTTCGAACGCACTCATGCCAGGACGTTCACGAACGTAAGTCGCGATGTCCGCGCCGGTCATCGACGCGTTGATGCCCAGCGGCGTGTCGGCCATCTTGGTTTGGAATTCATCTGCTGCACCGATTTGCCATACCGGTTCGTCTTGGTAGTTGTAGTTAATCCCGGTTTCGTATTGCTGCTCTTTGGTGAAACCGACTCCAAAGTCTTGATTGAAATCACTGCCGCCAGACGAAACCCATGGGAACGTCCAACCCATGCGTTTTTTGTAGGCGTTCAGTTTTGCCAGCGGTGCCCGTGAAACGGCAATGAACGTCACATCGTGGTTGGCCAAGTGAGTATGAATCCCGTTGAAGGTATCGGCGATTGAAGAGCACGAGACACAACCGGCATCGTAGTCGGGGCCAAACATGAAGTGGTAAACCAACAACTGACTGCGTCCGTCGAACAAGTCAACGAGTGTTGCCGGCCCGCATTCGGTTTCAAACTCGTAGGCTTTGTCGATTTGGACACAGGGCAAGTCGAGTCGGCGCTTGGCCAACTCGTCACTTCGCTTTGTTAGTTCCTTCTCTGCTTCAAGCAATTCCGTGCGGGCGAGGTTCCAAGCTTCACGACTGACGACTTTACGCTGCATGACTGTTTCTCCGTGCGATGGAAAGGATTAACCGAAAGGCCTGTTTACGAATGGCACTGCGACGTGCCCAAATCAACGCAGCGATTGCTGCGATACAGAACGCGATCCAAAGCCATCGCAGTACGATGGCAGTTGTCAGGCTGATTCCGACCCCCGTCCACAACGCGACATAGGCCGCAACGCAAGCGGGACATTTCGGTAGGAATAAAAACGCCCCGGTGGGCAAGCACCAGGAAATGGCATCACGAAAACGCCTGGAACCGGCCCACTTGTCACAATGGCAAGGCATTATGCCCGCTCCGATTTTTGCTCGGCCAATTGTCGGCAGCGTTCGATCCAATACTCCCAGCCGATTGGCATTTGTTGCAGGTGTTGTTGTTCGATCAGGCCGACCGCTTGATGGCGGAATGTCAGCTTGGTCATGGTGCCTTCGGCAGCAAGGCGATAGGAGAGATGATTTGTCGCGGCGAAGGACATCATCAACGGACCACAGATTTCGATCAATCTTGGAGGTTTGATGACTTGGATATGTCCCCAAAAATGTCCCGCGTCGTTGCCAAGATCGCGGTACCAACGCCCGCCCGGCCAAGCCTCGAGCTTCATCGGAAACGGTTTTCCGTCAGGCATTTCGCAGTCGTCACCGAGTTGTTCCAAGACGGCTTCGAATGCCAACTCGATTGGGGCATCAATGTCGATCTCCCGTTCGATCGTAAACGTTTCGATCTCAATTTGGCTGGTAGGCGTTTTGATCATAAGGACTCGTGAAGGTAGATCAGTACTAGTTGCTTTCACGCAGGGATTTGGCCCGCTGTTCGGCCTTGGCTTTGATACGAGCCAATTGGTGATCCCAATGTGATTCGAATTCCTTGACCCATTCAAAGACGGTTTTCAACGAGTTGGCCTCGAGTTTGTAGATCCTCTGCTTGCCTTGACGATCAACCGAAACCATGCCGACATCGTGGAGGACGCCGAGATGTTTGGAGACTGATGATTGGGCAAGTCCCGTCAGATCAACCATCGTTCCGACAGGCAACGGACCACGCTTTGCCAGCAGCGAAACGATTTCGCGACGCTTGGGCTCGGCGATGGCAGTGAAGACGTCTGTGTTCGTGGGGGTCGGTGACATGCTGTGAACATATTCCGTTAACGGAATATGTCAAGTTCTGGGACACCGTTTTGGTCAAACCGCTTTTTGAGCGATCAAAGAATCACCAAAAAAGAAAGCCCGTCCGGCCATTCGGTCGATGGCCGGGCGGGCTTGAGGAAGGCCATGTGAGCGCGCACGAGACAAGTTCGCTCGTGCTGTTTTGCCTATGGTATCGTTTTTGCCGCGATTATTTGGCGAGCAAGTCCTCGACGATTTCGTCGAGCTGCAGCCCCGAGAAATCCAAGGCGACGACTTTACCCTTTTGGTCGATGACCGCGACGAAGGGCATCGAGACGAGTCCGAACTCGGCGGCGACTGGGTTCGCGACTTCACCGGTTGTCGAAGAGACGCTACGCATACTTGGGAATGTGATTTTATTGACGGCGACGAACTCGCGAACGGGCGAGTTTTCGCTGTCCAGGTTCATCCCGATGATTGCAATTTGCTCAGGAGCCTTTTGTTGGACCTGCATCAATCGCGGAATAATCTGTAGAGAGACCGGGAATTGTGTGGCCCAGAATGGCATCAGCACCACCTTGCCCTGATAGTCGGACGAGGTCAGGTCTTGATCGACGATGACAGGGTATTGGGTGAAGTCAAAGTCGGCGCCGATGATCTTCTGGCGGGCCAACATCGCCTGCTTGGCGGCTTCGATTTCATTGGCAATCGTCGAGTTGTTTGGGGGGAAATTTTCGGTCAACAAGTCATACGTCGTTTTGACGAAGGCCGGTCGATTGAAGACTTCCAGGTGCAGCGACGATTCCAGCAGAAACTGAACGGTGATAATGTCGGGCGAATCGTTGAGTAGTTCTTCGACGACATCGGTCCAGCGTTCGACGGCGACTTGGTCGTTATCCAGGATCGCGTCAAGCAATCGCCGAGCGCGGTCAAACTTTGCTGTCCCAGCGGCATCGGCGGCGATTTTGGCCACTGTGGGATCGCTGGAGTTGCCGTACAGTTCGAGCAGCATGCCGCGGATTTCGGCAGCTTGGTCGATCATGCCGTAGTCGCTGAGCGTCTGTCGGGCTTCGGCCAGCATCAGTACCGCCGGGATGTCAGCGTTCGCGGTTGGCTGCATCGATTTAACCAATTCGACGACTTCGTTGGCTGCTTTGTCACTGCCGCCGCGGAGCGAGTCGAGGGCGAATCCGATTAGCACGATTCGGCTGTCGCCAGCGACGGAGGGGATTGGTGAGTTCAGATTTGTTGTGGCCAGTTTCTTGAGCGCTTTGGCACTCTTTAGGTCGCCCATTGAAGCAAGGTGGGAGAGCGACTGGAGTTGTCCGCGAAGGCCAGCCGTTTTCTGTTGTTCATTGGCGTCCGCGTGATTGAGGAGTTGTTCGGAGGCTTCAAGCTTCTTTTTGGCGATCGCTTCAAGCATTCGGCTGATGTCGACAGGGTCTTTCAGCTGGGTTTTTCCACTGCCGATGTTTCGCATGTCGATGTCGCAGAATTCCAGCCACTCAATCAGTTCCTCGGGCGTAAAGTCCTTGCGGAGTTGGCGGCGATTCAAATCGCTGGCAAGATCTTTTTTCGGCGTTTCTTGGTTCAGCGAAAACATCGAATCCAGCGTTGGCGCAGCCGTTGATGGAGGCGTTTGCGGGAGTTCTTCGACATCGCTAGAGCCGGCGTCTTTGTCGGCAGAAGCTGAGCCCAGGTCGCTTGAACCGGGGGCTAGGTTGGCGGGTGGCAGGTTTTCATCAGATTTACTGACCCGCAAAAGGTCCGATTCGTTTGATGGACTCGCGTCGGGTTGGGCCGCGTTAGCGTTTTCATTTTCGGGTTTGGACGTGCAGCCAACTGTCAGGCAGCCAATTGCCAGGCAGGCGAGCAAGCAAGACGAAACGGGGATCGAAAGTTGTTGGTGGCGGAACATGCCAATGCCAGTGATGCGATGAAATCGATTGAAAACGTTCGTACGAGCGACCTCGCCGAATGTCTCAAGTTTCCACAATCCGCACTTCCCCGTCCATACGAATTACCCAGTCTGCCTTGACGTCGGATCGGGAAAACGCCTATCGGATCGATCATGAAAACGGGACAAACTATCGCCGTGCAGCGTCCCAGCCGATGGGACAAACCGCTCGACGCATCGATGAGTGATGCGGATGTTGCTTGGCTGCGCACCCGTTCGCCCTTCAATGCCATGGATCGGTCTGCATTTCCGAAGGCGACCCCTCTGGAAGGGATCCTGCAATACGATTGTCGTTTGCATCGCGTTGAGCCGGGCGAGGTGATCGTTCGTGAAGGCGATTATGGCAATAGCGCGTTCTTGGTGATCACTGGCAGCGTGCGCGCGATGGTGGATTCGCTTCCAGAAAAACAGCTTGGGCGCGAAGCCACACGCGTCATCGACTGGCTGGAGTCGCTCAAGCGATACCTCGGTCGGTCACCATTTCGGGAAAGCAGGACGCCTGAGCAAGTCAGCATCAATGCGACGGATGATCGCACGAATTTGATTCGCGACATTGATGATCGCAAGGCAGTGTTTTTGCAGGACACCGATGCGATTTTTCATCGCTACGAAAATGTTGCGTTGGGACCGGGAGAGCTTTTCGGCGAAGTCGCGGCGATGTATCGGTCACCACGGACAGCGACGGTGATCGCAGAAACCGAAGCGGCGTTGTTGGAAATCCGCTGGCAGGGTCTTCGTATCTTGCGTCGCGATCGCAAGTTTGCTGACACCTTGGAAACACATTACCGAAAACATTGGCTGCCGCTGCATCTGCGTGAAATTCCGCTGTTGCGTTTTCTGCCCGAAGAAAACTTGTCGCGTGTGATCGAGTCTACGCAATTACGCTCGTATGGTCGTTTGGAGTGGAACGCCGACTACAAAAAAACGCGACAGTTGCCACCGAACGAGCAAATCGCCAAAGAGCCATTGGTGATGGAACAGGGCCAATACCCCACCGAATTGATCGTCGTACGGAGCGGTTTTGGCAGGACTTGTGTCCGTCACGGTGCCGGTCATCAAACCACGGCATACTTGGGAAAAGGCCATTTCTTTGGACTCGAAGAGATCGCGTACAACGCGCTTCGTCCCGAGTCGATGCCGTCGATACCTTATCAGCAATCCTTGCGTGCGGTGGGGTTCTTGGACGCATTGGCGATTCCAGTTGAAGTCGTCGCGGCGGAGATTTTGCCTCATGTTCGCAAAAGCGAACTTCCCGAAGTCGCCCGCCATTTGATTGGCACAACGGATTCGTCAAAAAGAACAACCGCCGAGCGTCGCAGGCATCGCAGCGACCAGCGTAGCGAAGCGTCCGATGGGGCGCGCAACGTCAATCACAAAGACATCGATCATTCGATGGGCAGTTCGTTCGATTCAACCAGTCTGCTGGAGTTCGTTGTTCAGAACCGGTTTAACAATGGGCGTGACGCGATGGTGATCGATCTGCATCGCTGTACGCGATGTGACGATTGCGTCCGTGCCTGCGCCGATGTGCATGACAACAACCCGCGTTTCGTTCGCCAGGGAGCCGTCCACGATCGGTTGCAGTTCGTGCAGGCGTGCATGCATTGCAGTGACCCGGTGTGCATGATTGGTTGTCCGACTGGGGCGATCGCTCGTGACCAAAACACTGGCGTCGTTTCGATTCACGATTCGATATGTGTCGGGTGCGGCGTTTGTTCCGCGGCCTGTCCCTATCAAAACATTGCGATGGTCGAGATCAGTGACAAACGCGGGCGAGCCTACGTTGACGAACAGTCAGGTCGACCGATCAAGAAAGCGACCAAATGCGACCAGTGCAGCGGATTGCCATCGGGGCCCGCCTGTGTTGCGGCTTGTCCGCATGACGCATTGGTGCGAATTGATTTGAGCGAATCCAAGCCGCTGACCGAATGGCTGGAGAACAGGAGCTAGCCATGTTTCGATTCAAGCCTCTATCAATTCGCCGTCGTCGTCTCATCGCGATCAGTGTCGTGATGGTCGCGATCGCGTTGATGTATCAATGGGTTCGCTTCGAGCGGGATTCGTTGGGCAAGCCGGCATTCGTTTCAGGGTTCGCGACCTTGGCAGGGATCGGCTTGTTGGTGTTGTTGGGAGTTCGGCGTCGGATTCCGTTTTGGAAACTCGGGCGGGTCAGCACCTGGACTCAGGTGCACGTTTACACCGGTGTTTTCACGACCGCAGTCTTTGTGATGCATGTACCGACTTTGGTTGGCGGCGGCATGTTTGAATGTTTTTTATCGATCATCTTTTTGATGGTTTCGGCAAGTGGTTTCTATGGGTTGTATGTCAGCAGGACCTTGCCAAAAAGATTGACGGCGGTTGGCAGCGAACACCGGTTTGATCGAGTGACTTGGACGAGGCGGGAGCTTGCCAAACTTGCCGAGTCTACATTTCAGCAGATTCATGAGCCATCGGCAAAGAAAGTGTTGGAGGCGTTTTATCACCGTCACTTGGTGCCGTTCTTTGGTGAACGGCCCTCGCTTGCCTACGTTTTGATTCCATCGGGAAATCGGCGACGTCGATTGCTTGGCGATCTGGGAAATCTGCATCGCTATTTGGAGCAGGACGGCCGAAGCGTTGCTGGCAAGTTCGCTGCGCTTGTCCGGCAACGTGATGACTTGGACTATCAATTTGCGTTGCAGTTGCGGTTGCGAGTGTGGATCGTCTTTCACGCGATGCTGTCCAGCGTTTTGCTGGTCGCTGCTCTACTGCATCTGGCGATCGTGCTTCACTTCGCTTGGTAAACACCCTGACTTTCTTGATCGACGTCTAGCACGATGCGTGAAAATGAAATCGCAATTCCAGAACCGCCCGCCGATGATCGTCCAAACGATCGCTGGCAGGTTGACGTTGATCAGCAGCGGTTGCTGACTTGGAACGGTCGGCGACGACGTTGGTTCTGGGGGGGAAGTGTCGGCACGTTGGCGTTGTGCTTGTCCAGCATGTTGTTGATTCCACCAACCACAATGATCAAGCCGGGAAAGCTTGCCGCTCCCCACGCCCAGATCTTGTCCGGTTCGGTTGGCAAAGAACGCTGCGGTGCCTGTCACGACGGTGCATCGCTAGGAATCGCAAACTGGTTTTCGGGTGCCACGATCGGTCATGCAGGTGTCAAGCAAACCGAACTCTGTTTGAACTGCCACCATCGCACGATCAGTCCGAACTTGGCTCGGTCGGCGCACAACCTTCCCGCCTCGGTTCGCAATCAGCTCAGCGAAGCGTTTCGCGAATCGGCCAAGAAACGCGGTGACAACCAAGGTGCGTTTTCGCTTGCTTCGGCACGGAAATCGATCGACCAAGACAACTTGGAATGCAATGTTTGCCACCAAGAACATCATGGTATCGAAGGCACTTTGCTGGCCATTACCGATCAACAATGCCAGGCTTGCCACACCATCCAGTTTGGCTCTTTTGCAGAGTCGCATCCGCAGTGGGACGAGTGGCCCTATGGACGCGGCGGATCGCTTGCGTTCAGCCATGCGACTCATGAAGGGACCCATTTCCCGGGCTGGAAAAATGGTGCTGTTGCGTTTGATTGCAACCGTTGCCACCCCGACCGAAAAGCGATTGCGGGACTGCAAGCCAACCGACAGGGCGAGCTACTGCGGACGGTTGCGTTTGAAACCGGCTGTGCGTCTTGCCATGACGAGAGCATGTCGGTCGCTTCAGCGAGCGGAATCGCTGTGTTGGCAATCCCGATCATAGAAGCCGACGTGGCCGCATCGATTCCAGATTGGCCGACTTCGGCGATCGGATTTACTGATGGAAAGATTTCGCCGTTGATGGAGCTGTTGCTGCGGGCGGATCCGGTTGTCGCCGAAGCTTTGCATCAGGTCCCCGATGGCGACTTGTCGCGATTGCCGCCAGGCACGCCAAAGTCGAAAGCGATTACAAAAACGATCGCGGAGGCCACTGCCACGTTGATGTCTGAAATCAGCACGGATGGGCACCAAGCCTTGCTGCGTCGATTGGGCATTGTCGGCGGCGGGACCTTGCCCGTTCAGTCAATCCTTCGAACCTTGCCGCCGCAGCTGATCCAATCGGCTCGCGAGCGTTGGTTTGCCCAGAACCAAGTCACTGTCAATTCTATGCCAGCGCTGCGATTGGTGGCGGCGGGCGAAGATGACCTGCTAGGCGATGATTTGCTGAGCGGAAGTTTGCTTGACGAGCAGAGCGACGATGCGTTGCTGGATGATTCGCTGTTGGGCGATCCGCTATTAGGCGATCCATTGCTTGAAGGCGACGCCGTTGATCCACTGAAGCCGCCAGAACCAGGACACAGCCAGTCAGAGCGTCTTCCGGCGAGTTTCGATGCGACTCGGCTTGCCCAGGCGGGCGGTTGGTATCGCGACGATTTAACGATGACGATTCGCTATCGGGGCTCGGGCCATACCGATCCGGTGATGCAAGGATTGATCGAGATGTTCAGCGGATTAAGCGATGCGGATCAACTGAAAAAACGATTTATGGGGCTAGGTTCAGTCGACGCGTGTGTGCGTTGTCACGAAGGAGCGGTTCGACTTCCGGCGTCCTGGGAAGCACATCCGACAATTGGCGGAAAACGGGACTTCACCAAGTTTTCTCACCGCCCGCATTTAAATGTCTCTGAGCTTGGCCAGTGCACTTACTGCCACGAAGTCGCCAAGATTGATTCGGAATCCGCATCCACTGAGGCACACCAACAGGTAGACTTTAATCCGTTAGGTCAGCAAAAATGTGCGGCCTGTCATACGGCGCAAGCTGCAAGTGATCGATGCACGACCTGTCATCGTTATCACATCGAGCATTAGCAGTTTGTTGGATGATCGTTGTCAGTGTTCAGACATGTCGCTTCTTACAAATTAGAGAAGGCGACAGAGAACGCTGCACTTTTCGTTTTCGGAGCTGTGGAGCGGGATTCGATTCGATGCAAAGCTTTTCGACAGATTTTGAAATACCCGCGCCGCTGCGGCAGTACTGCGATGGCAAAGCAAAGTTGGTCATCGATTCGACGAGTAATCCGCAATCGATTCTGGATCGCATCGCCGCCGAGTACCCGAAGCTTTATCGTTCGATTTGTGACGAATCCGGAAAGCTCCGCAAACATTTGAACTTGTTCGTGAACGAAGATTTGATTTCGGGTTCACAGCTTGGTGAGATCGAACTGCGTCCCGGTGACGTCGTCGGAGTCTTTCAAGCAGTCTCTGGAGGCTGACAATGTCTGAGCGTGTGGTGCTGTGTATCGGGACGAAGAAAGGTTTGTTCGTTGCCGAGTCCGGGCGTGCTCGTGGGCGTTTCAATTTGCGCGGCCCGTTTGGTAGCGGCGTGGCGGTGTATTCGGCGCTGATCGACAATCGTTTCAGCCCGGTGATCTATGCGTCCAGTTGCAGTCCGTTTTTCGGAATGAACGTGTTGCGATCGACGGACCTTGGCAATCGTTTCAAGGAAACTCGTTCGGCGCCCGCGTTTCCAGGTGATGACGGTCGGGTGATGGGTAACATCTGGTCGATCGAGACCGGCAAAAACAAAAAAGAGCTTTGGTGCGGTGTTGAGCCGGCGTCGCTCTTTCACAGTGATGACAACGGCAACAGTTGGGAACTGGTTGCGGGGATCAGCCATCATGATCACGCAAGGAAATGGCAGCCCGGAAACGGCGGTCTGTGTCTGCATACGATCGTTCGTGATGGCGACCGGATGCACCTGGGGATATCAACAGGCGGGCACTACGTCAGCGAAGATGCCGGGCAGACTTTTAAAGCGGCGAACAAGGGGGTCGGTGCCGGATTTGTCCCCAACCCGTATCCCGAATTTGGACAGTGCGTCCATAAAATTGCGATGCATGAAAAGGCACCCGGTCGACTTTACATGCAGAACCATGGCGGATGGGATGATCGCCCCGGGATCGGAGTGTTGCGGAGCGATGACCATGGCCAGAATTGGTATTCGATCGCCGCAGGATTGCCTTCGGATTTTGGTTTCCCAATTGTCGTCCATCCGGACGATCCCGATGTCGTTTACGTGGTTCCGCTGGAAGGGACAACGCGAACGTGTCCCGGTGGGAAACCAGCGGTTTATCGCAGCCAGAACGGTGGCAAGTCATGGAAGAAACTGAACAAGGGCATGCCGAAGAAAGATAGCTATTTCACGGTACTGCGTGACGCGATGGACATTGACCGGATGAAGTCACCGGCGCTGTATTTCGGCACGACAACGGGCCAGTTGTGGATCGGCCGTGATGGCGGTGAGCAATGGGATTGCCTATTCGATTCGTTGCCGCCGATCAACTGCGTCAAAGCCGCAGTGGTGTGAGTGAACGTGTCCTCGAACGGTCATGGAACAAAAAAACTCGTCCCGCGTTTTGGCAGGACGAGTTTTTGTTTTGATAGGCGGTTGAAGCGGTGCCCTACTTGGTGAACGCTTCGTCGACGGTGCCGTCTTCGCTGATGTGGCCGGTGGCCCAGAGCACACCGCGGGCGATGAAGTCCAAGTAACGGTCGTCTTCAACGGTACCGTTTTGGTGTCCCAGCGAGGTGCTGAAGATGCGTGTTTCTTTCGGCCCATAGAGGTTGGTCCAGCCGACAACGGCGGTCGCTTTGGTCGGTTCCGCTTGTGGGTTGTCGCGAAGTGCGCGGCGGCTAGGTGGCAGAATCTGCTCGCCGCGAACGAGGACCGAGGTGCCCGAGAAGACCTGAACGTTGTTGTAAAGCTCTTCGTTGATCGTGGTCCAGGGTTTCAGACCTTTGAGGATTGGGTGATCACCGGAGTCGAAGTTGATTTCGATCGGCTGTTGTGGGCCGTGGCCTGTCGATTGGACGCCGATCATTTCATACCAGCCCGCGTTGTCGGCCCCTGGTTCGACAGGCTTGCCGTAGTCACCCCAGCGATAACTGTGCATCGCGCAGTGCAAGTTCACGGCAGGGACGCCATTCTCGTGAGTTGCCAAAATACGAGCCACATAGGGCTTTTCGGTAACCGAAGCCGAGCATTCGTCGTGGATCACGACGTCATAGCCTTCGGCCCAATCGTCTTTTTCATAGATGTCGAAGCGTGCATCGGTGCCGTTGGACGGGTTGTAAACGATGGTGACTTCGGACGGGATTCGTTTTTCGATACCCGATTTCAAGAGCTGTGTTTGGGTCTTGTAATCGTGGCAGCATCCGCCGGCGACCAGCAAGACTTTCAGTGATTGGTCAGCGGCAAACGCATTGACGCCGATCAGGCACGCGATCGAGAGAGACAGGAAGGAGCGGAACGTTCGATTCACGGCGGGGACTCGCTGGGTGATGGAGCTTCGAGGTGGGAAACGGAGAGCGTTTATTGTAGCCGTATCGAGGCGGCAGGCGGGAAAGATAATGCGTCGCGGGTGCGGTGAATCCGTTGGCTCACTGGTCCGTTGGTTCAATGGCCGACAGTCGCACTCGACACGTCAGCGATCTTTGCTGGCAGCCCGGCAGAAGCATGCGACTGCCAAGGCTGATTGACTTGGGCTAAGAAAGCAGATCGAAGATCGATCGGCAGCCAGACACCTAGCACTTGAATTCGTGGCCGCGATGTGGGCCGTCGGCGCACTGCGTCAAGATCTCTGGGCCATCTTCGGTCATCAGAACCGTGTGTTCGAACTGTGCCGAAGGACGACCGTCTTTGGTGCGGACTGTCCAGCCATCGGATTTGTCGCAACGTGCGTAACGCGTTCCCGAGTTAATCATCGGTTCGACGGTAAAGCACATGCCGGGGTAAAGCCGATCGATGCGGCTTTGACGGTTTGGGAAGTGCGGGATGGATGGGTCGAGGTGGAATTGTTTTCCGAGACCGTGTCCGACGTACTCGCGAACGACGGTGAAGCCACGACGGTGGGCTTCGGGGACGATCGTTTCGCCGATCACCGACACGGTGCAACCAGGGGTGAGTGCATCGATTGCTAAGTGCATGCAGTCGAATGCGCACTGGGTGACTTCGCGTTTCTGGTCGTCAACTTTTCCGATCAAGAACGTTTCGCTTTGGTCACCGTGCCAGCCATCGACGATGGTGGTGATGTCGATGTTGACGATGTCGCCTGCGGCAAGCTTTTCTTCACCGGGGATGCCGTGGCAGATGACTTCGTTGATGCTGGTGCAGCAGCTTTTGGGGAAATTCTGGTACCCCAAAGTGGCCGGTTGGTGCCCGTTGTCGATGGTCCACTGGTGAATCAGTTCGTCGATTTCGCCGGTGGTGATCCCAGCCTTGATGTGGGGGCGTACATAGTCCATCAACATCGCGTTGACTCGTCCGGCGCGTCGCATGGCGTCGCGGCCGCTCGAATCGAGGATCAATTTGCGTTGCTTTTGCAGCATTCGAGTCATCATCCTTAGAGAATTCCGGCTTCGCTCCTTAGTTGCAGTCCAAATTACACTAACACGCTGGGCTGCAATTGATTTTGGGTCGGATTGGAAAGCGTGTGATCGCGCCGGGAAGGCGGGAGAATCATTTCCAGCTGTCCGATTTTACCGGTCAATCCTGTGTAACCGCTTGTCCCGATTTGGTGGTGCCAAGCAGCACGGGTGGATCACCGATTCGGCGACCAGGAAAGTCGGAAGCTCCGTATCCTAACAGGGCCGAAGGGGCCTTCGAAGAAGTGAAACAGGACTTCGCCCCCTTTTTCGGTGCCAAAAACAGCAAAAAAACTGCCTATTCCCCCAAATTCCCATGCCAACGATAGGAACCCTTGAATCGACCCAAGGTTACATCATGTGGCGGGCCGGCTTATTCGCTGTTTCGCGTAGGCCAATTTCCGTGTTGCTGCCGGTGTTTCGACGCACCCGACAGGACTTCAAACTTATCAAGCCTTTCTAAGAATTCGAACGTAGAGCATGCGAATCCCCCGACTAACGAGCCGGTTTTCCGCTACCGAATGGGCCATGACGGCGCGCGCTGCTGCAATCGTCGGCGTATCGCTGTTGGCGGGACCGGCTAACGCACAAGAGGCTGTGGACTCGACCATTGTTGAGCAGGCTGCTGCTGAGCAGATCGATGCAGGACAAACAGATTCTGACGCCGAGGAAGCGGTAACAACTGTCGACTCGGACGAGTTCACCAAGCGAGGCGAAGACGTGACGCCGGAAGAGGCGGCGCGAATCCTGCTCGAAGAACTCGACCAGCCGCCCACATCGAGTCTACGGTTCAACTTCACCGGTGCTAGTTGGAAAGACGTTCTGGATTGGCTTGCGACCGAAGGCGACCTATCGCTGCAAATTGATCGCTACCCACCCGGGACGGTTTCGTTCATCGATCGCTCACGCAACTACACCGTCAGCGAAGCGTTGGACTTACTGAACCGATTGCTGCTCGATCGAGGTCACGCGCTCGTTCGTCGCGGTCGGATGTTGTTTCTGATCGATTTGGAAATCGACAACGCGAGCAAGTTGATCAGCGAACTTGCGGAACTTGTTTCCCCGTCGGATTTGGATCAGCGTGGAAAGAGCGACATTGTGTCGACTGTGTTCGCCCTCGGCAGTATGACGCCCGATGAGGCAAAGACGCAGTTGCCTGAATTGATTGGTCCTTGGGGACGCGTCATCGTTCTCGATAGCGCCCGCCAAGCCAAGATTACCGAGCGTGCTGAAAAGCTGATCGCGATCCGTGACGTCATTCAGCAAAGCGCACAAGAGGTACACGAGATCAAACTGGCCTATCGCGGTGCCGAAGAAATCTTGCAAACCGCGCGGCCGCTGTTGGGGCTGGACGTCGGCCAAAATTCAAGCGATGACATCCGCATTTCCGTTGGCTTGTACGGCGATCGAATCTATGCGACCGGCCTGCCAGCGAAAATCGGGATTCTGGAGAACTTGGTCAGCAAAGCCGATCAGCCGCTTGAAGGGGCCGATGACGCGGAAGCGGGCGAAACCGCAAAGCCAGAGTTTCGGACACACTTTGTTCGCGTTGCCGATACCGCATCAGTATTCGACGTGTTGCAGACCCTGTTGCAAGACGAGCCAAACACTCGCGTCGCGATTGAACCATCAACGAACTCGGTCATCGCTTATGCAACCCCTGGGGTCCATGACAAAATCGATCAGGTGATCGCGAAGATGGAAGGCAGCGGCGAAGATTTCCGCGTGTTCCAGCTCAAGCGAATCGATCCCGCGCAGGCGCTTTTGACGATCAACAAGTACTTCGGCGTCACCGAAGAAAATCCCAGCGGTCCCGTCGTCGATGGTGATCCCGCAACCGGGAAGCTTTGGGTACGTGGCAGTGCTGATGAGATCACTCAGATCCAGCGTTTGCTTGATGAACTGGACGGTTCGGCTTCGGAAGGTCTGCTGCGTGGCAAAGTTCGTTTGTTGCCGCTTTCCGGTCCTCAAGCCGAAGATGCTCTCCGCCAGTTACAGCTCTATTGGCGGATGACAGGACGCGAGAACTCGATTCGCGTTGTCG
Organism: Rhodopirellula sp. MGV; assembly: GCF_002251265.1. Taxonomy (NCBI): domain Bacteria; kingdom Pseudomonadati; phylum Planctomycetota; class Planctomycetia; order Pirellulales; family Pirellulaceae; genus Rhodopirellula; species Rhodopirellula sp. MGV. The sequence goes on from NZ_NPDI01000066.1 coordinate 60,549, forward strand.
CCCCGGGCGGGTCACGACCAAGTAACGGGATTCAAGAGCGTCGTTTGTATCGTCCCGAAGACGAACGCAAGCAGAATAGCAATCCGCAACAGTCGCAACCGGCTGGTGCGGACTTGGACGCATCAACAATCGACACACGTCGATTCTATTATCTGACGCAAGCGCCGGCTGCTGCGGATCCGGTCGAAGTTCCAGCCGCTTCGCAAGGCGACGCGGTCGATAACGAGTCCTTGACGCAGGCGGCCAACAAGCCACCTGCGGACATCATGATCGAGGTCACTGCGGACGGGATTCGGATCGCATCGGATGACACCGAAGCTCTCGACGAAATGGAAGAACTGCTTAGCCAACTGGTTGGCCCGATGGGCACGACCAGCGAACTGCCGACGATCTTTTGGCTCAAATACATCAAAGCGGACGTCGCTTCCGAGTTGGTCGCCAGCATTTTAGGCGGCGGCGACACTTCAGGCGGTTTGACCGACACGCTGTCGTCTAGCCTTGGCGGCGGAATGTTGGGCGGCTTGATGGGGCTTGCTGGCGGCGGCGGTGGATCGCAGTCGACTTCGAAATCAATTCTGACCACAACGGGCAGCGTTAGCATTGTTCCCGATTTGCGTTTGAACGCCTTGTTCATCCAAGCCAATGACGTCGACATGCAATTGATCGAAATGGTGCTGGAGAAAATCGATCGTGAGGAAAGTCCTGAAACGATCGCGTTGGCGGGAACTCCGCGAATGATTCCAGTGCTGTATGTCAACGCCAGTGATGTGGCCAAAATCGTCAAAGAAGTCTATGCCGATCGCATGGGTGGCGGCGGTGGAGGAGGCGGCGGTGGCGGTGATGATCGCGGCGGTGATCGTGGAGGCCGCGGTGGACCTTCGCCTCAGGACCTGATGGCGATGTTCCGTGGCGGAGGCCGAGGTGGCCGTGGCGGTGGTGACACTCCGACGAGTGAACGCACAAAGATCACTGTATCCGCAGACACGGCGAGCAACTCAATCATCGTGACCGCTACCAACCAAGATTTCCAAGAGATCTTGGCGTTGGTCGAAAGCTTGGATCAAGCTGGGAAGGTAAATGAGAAAGAGATGGTCGTTTACTCTCTCAGCGGCAAAGTTAACGGCGATAAGGTCGTCGAAGCGCTTTCGGCGATGTTAGAAGTTCCCCAGCAGAACGGTTCCGGCCAAAGTTCGAGTTCAAATTCGAACGACCGAAACGCGGGCGGCAATCGCGACAACAACGACAACAACGATGCGGCCGAGCGGATGCGTGAAGCTTTGCGTGCTCGTTTCGGCGGCGGCCAACCCGGTGGACAGCCGGGTGGGTTCCGTGGCTTCGGTGGTGACCGTGGCGGAAGCACACGTGGTGGCTTTGGCGGACGTCCTGGTGGATTCGGCGGCTTTGGTGGAAGCAGTGGTCGCCCGGGCGGCGGTCGCTAGTCCGGCCATTCAGTCGACGCCAATTGCTACGCGCTGATTGTCCGTGGCACTCCACTTCTCGGCATCGTTGACGTCGCATCGCGATGCCGTTGGTTTACAATCTAGCGACGATCAAATTCACCAACTCACTGTCTGGGCCTGATACATGATTATGCACGCCGGCGAGATCCTGCGACGTCGCGGTTTGCTGAGTGACGAGCAGCTTGCCGATAGCCGCGCGTCCGAGACCTCCGACATCATTCAAGCGGCGGTCGAAAAAGGATTCTTAAACGAACGAGAAGCCCTGGCAGTACTCGCCGAAGAAGTGGGGTTGGAATTCGTCGACCTGCGCGAAACCGAAGTCGACCTCGCAGCCTTGGAAGGTTTTCCGCAGCGACTGATCTATCGCCAGTCGCTGTTTCCGATTCGATTCCAACACGGGTCCATCGTCGTCGCGACGGCCGACCCTTTCGACTTGTACCCGCTTGATGAAGCCAGCGCGGCGACGGGAAAAAATATCATCCCGATCGTTGCCGAGCGTGCTGAAATCGCCCGACTGATGAAACGGCACCTTGGTGTCGGTAGCGAAACGGTCGAAGACATGATGGCTGCCGCAGCCGACGACGATGATGTCGAGCTGCTGGAAGAACTCGAAATCGATGGCAGCGAACTGAGCGAGATGGCTCAGGAGGCTTCTGTTGTTCGCTTGGTCAACGAAATTCTGTTGGAAGCGATCGAGGTCAAGGCGAGTGACATTCACATCGAAACACAGTCCGATGGTTTGGTCGTTCGCTATCGGATCGACGGTATTTTGCACCGCCAACCGACCCCGCCAGAAATCAATCGCTTTCAAGCGGCAATTATCAGCCGATTGAAAATCATGGCGAAATTAAACATCGCCGAAAAACGATTGCCGCAAGACGGGCGGATCAAGCTGCGTGTTCATGGACGCGAAGTTGACATTCGTTTGAGTGTCATCCCGATGATCCACGGCGAAGGCTTGGTGATGCGGGTGTTGGACAAATCGGCGATGGTGTTCGACCTCGGCAAGCTTGGGATGAACCAGGAAATTTATCGCCGGTTCAGCCAGTTGATCGAATTGCCACACGGCATCGTCCTTGTCACCGGGCCGACCGGTAGCGGTAAAACCACGACGCTCTACAGCAGTCTTTTGCAGATCCGCAGTGACGCGACGAAGATCATCACCACGGAAGACCCTGTCGAATACCAGCTCGACGGGATCAACCAAATCCAAGTGCACTCCAAGATCGGGTTTACGTTTGCCGCGTCGCTGCGCAGTATTCTGCGTCATGACCCTGACATCGTGCTGGTCGGGGAAATTCGTGACTTGGAAACCGCCGAGAATGCGATCCAAGCTTCGCTGACCGGTCACTTCGTATTCAGTACGTTGCACACCAACGATGCCTCGGGGGCGTTCACCCGATTGTCGGACATGGGTGTCGAACCATTCTTGGTTGCCGGTACGGTCGAAGGCGTGATGGCGCAACGTCTGCTCCGTCGGTTGTGCCCACATTGCAAGGAAGCGTACACACCACAAAAGGACGAACTGCCGCGTGACTTCCCCTGGGAACGCGCGGAGGGTTGCACCTGGTATCGACCAGTCGGTTGCCGCGAATGTCGACAACTCGGTTACAGCGGCCGGATGGGGATCTACGAGTTGTTGGTTACCAATGACGAAATCCGCGAGCAAGCACAGCAACGTGCCAGCAGCTGGGACATTCGGAAAACGGCCGTGGCGACAGGCATGCGGACCCTGCGAATGGACGCATGGGACAAAGTCATCGCCGGTAGCACCAGTGTGGACGAAGTGTTGCGTGTTACAAAAGGCGAGGTGATCTAGCGTCATGCCGGTTTACGCATACACCGCCCGTGACATGTCGGGCAAGACGGTCAACGGAACAATCGAAGCCGCCAACGAACGCGAAGTCGCAACGTTGCTGAGCGAAAAGTCGTTGTTCCCTTCGAAGGTTTCGGCATCGGATTCACGATCGGCCGGGGCGTCGTTGTTTGGTAGCCGTAAAAAGGTCAAAGGCCAGACGATGGCGACCTTTTACACGCAGTTGGCGTCGCTGTTGCGTGCCGGCGTGCCGATGCTGCGCGCGTTGACTGTACTTGGCGAACAAAGCACCGATGCGGTGTTGAGCGAGATCGTTCGCGACATTCGGTCACGAGTGGAAGAAGGCGAACCGATCGGAAACGCGATGGCTCGCTATCCACGAGTGTTTTCCGATATGGGGATCAACATGGTGCGTGCGGGAACCGAAGGCGGTTTCTTGGAAGACGCACTCGATCGCGTGGGAACGTTTACCGAACTGCAAGAAGACCTCAAAGGTCGTACCATCAGCGCGCTCGCCTACCCGGTGTTTTTGTTTTCCGTCGGTTCGGTCGTCATCACGGGCTTGCTGGTGTTCTTTGTGCCCAAGTTCGATTCGATGTTCGACCGGTTGCGTGCCAAAGGCGAAATGCCTTGGTACACCGAGTACCTGCTTAGTTTTAGTAATGTCTTACAAGACTACGGTTGGTTGCTTGCCGTTGCCATGGTTGCGCTGATCGTGTTCTTGAAAGTCCAGTTGGCTAGCGACGCAGGGCGGGAGTTGATCGACAAGACGAAACTAAAGATCCCTGTGCTCGGAAATATCTTGATGAACTTGGCCGTGTCGCGATTTTGTCGCGTCCTCGGCACGCTGCTTGGCAACGGTGTACCAATTCTGAAATCGCTCGAAATCAGTCGGTCTGCATCCGCCAATTCCTTGCTCAGCCAATCGATCGCGAATGCGACCGAGAATATCCGCGGTGGTGAATCGCTTGCGGCGCCGCTGAGAAGCTCCGGCTACTTCCCTGCGTCGGTCGTCGAAATGATCAGCGTTGGCGAGGAGAGTAACTCGCTGGAGAAAGTCTTGCCGGAGATCGCTGACTCACTTGAGAAACGAACGTTCAGGCGACTGGATCTGTTCGTACGATTGCTGGAACCGATGATGTTGTTGGTAATGGCATTCTTCGTTCTCGCAGTTGTACTAGCGCTTCTTGTGCCGGTTCTTAAGAGTAGCAGTCAGATTTCTTAGAGCGTCAAATCGGTACCCTGCCGGACGCATCTTCGAGAAGTAATGGACTGCAGTCTCTGTTGCGCAATCGCACTGTCAGGGGGGCGACAACTTCGCGAAGAGGCTGAACTGAACTTCAACGCAGTGCCGATTAAAGATGCCGTCGAATTGGTATTCCAATGCGACGAAGAATCCTTGAGACTGACATCACAATAGCTACGGTTTTAAGCCATTTTGAGTGGTTTTATGTCAGTGTAACTCGGGGGGTGAGTCTTGGGTTGCGTAGTCGGGTGGAGGTCAGTTCATCCGATAGATTGATAGCAGTCAGTGTTCAGGCTGGGTAAGCGGCGTAAAAAAGATTTGTCCGCTTTCCAGCATTCCCGACTATCGGACTGAGATTGAGATAATGTCAGGTTGTCTTCCTTCAAATACTCGTATAGTGGAAATGTGCAGTATTGAAGACGACGGAACGTCAATTGCAACCAGGGCAAAACGGAGTCGTGCAAGCAAGCCATAAAAGGCGATGCATCAATGGTGATACTAATGATCTGGATTGGAGTAACGTTGGCCTGCTTGGCCTTTGTGCTTTTTAATATCAGCCAAGCACCAAAAATCGACAGTGACCTTTCGTCAACCGATGGGCTAAAGCCTCACCGGCGGGTGGTCGAAAACTGCGCGGGGCGAGTCAAACGAATCCACGCGACGAGTCAGAAGAATTTCTGATTGAGAAAAGACGGCATCGACGCTGCAGTCACTGTGTGGTGAGAGCGTCCACTCGCCGTCTAAATACACCCGCAGCCGCAAGGGGTGCTTGCGGCTCGGTGTCTGGTCATTTCTGTGAACGCTCTTTCAGGTGCCCCGTTTTCACTCTGATTCGGGGACGACTTCGACAAGATCGTCTGAGAGCATTTCACCGGGCAATTCAACGCCAGTCCCCATCGGGCCCATCGGCATTGCCGTGCTAACGGCAGAGGTTTGTTGCACCGCAGCCGGATCGAACTTTTGGCTGGTAACGATTGGGGTCCGCGTGACTTCACTCGGGTTGTGCCGAGGTGTTAGGAACAGACCTTTCTCGTACGCATCGCGGTTCGCCCCACTGCCCCATTCGCCTTCGGCGAGTTGGATTTGGTTGTAGGCTAACAACGATCCCTTTTCGACGTGCAGATCACGAATCGCAAGGTTGTAGTTCGAGAGGGCTTGGTAAAACGCGCTTTCGCTTTGAACCACCGACCGTTGGGCTTGCAACAAGAAGTTGATGTTATCGGTCCCATCCAAGTAGCGACGGAGCAGTACTTCGACTTGTCGCAAGTCGGCTTGGTACCGGTTGTAGTTGGTTTCAACCAATTGGAACGTGAGTTCGACACTTCGAGCATCGTCCGCCAGGTTATGGCTGACGGCCAATTCGGTTTCGGCCAGCACTGCGCGTTCGCGTTGCAATTGCAGTTTTGCGTTGGCGACTGCTGTGGAAGCAGCTCGGAGCCCAACAGGTAGGGCAAATTCGAATCCGGCAGCCCATTCTTGGTAGTTTCCATCGGTGATGGTCGCATACATCCCGTCAAACGGTTGCTTGCTGTTGTCGCCAATCAGATGGTCGCCAAAACCGCGCCAGCGATACAACCCGACAACGTCAAGCGTCGGACGTTTGCCAAGATTGGCGGCGTACAATTCGAACTCGCGGCGTTTCACCTGGAATCGCTGGCGACGGATTTCGACGCGGCGATCGAGGGCTTGCGATAGAGCGGAATTCCAGTCGAAGACAACCTGCATGTCCATCGGGTCCGATGACGGGCGGAGCAGTTTTCCGTCTGCGGCGGGCATGCCCAACAGGTAACGCAAACGCTGTTCGCGAGCGTAAAGTCCGGTCGGTCCGCCAAGTTGGTTCTGGACGTTGGCTTCGAACTGATAGAACTGCGATTGGGCTTGAGCTTCTTCGTCCTGGCGACCTGCACCGACTTCCAAACGGACGTTCTGGTACTGGTAGGTTTTCAGCGCTGATTCCCGACCTTTGATGTTGGCTTCCAACAATCGGTACGCGGTCCACAAGTTCCAGTAGGCTTCTTCGACGTCGGAGGCCAGTTGGATGACGGAACGTTCATAGTCAGCCAAGGCGACGTCTTCGTTGATCCGTGCGATCAGAACCCCGTTGTAGGTTCCAGGGATCTGGCTATTACCGACAATTCGGTTGTATTGCAGCCCGGCACCTTTAAGCAACGGTTGACGCCATTCGGCTTCGACCCAACCGGCAAAGCTTGTGTGGAATCGTTGGGCCACTCGGTTGTTGCGTGAATAGTTAACGACGTGTCGAAGTGAGAACGTCGAACCGGTTGCCGATTTTTTGCGCAGCTCGCTCTGCCAGGCCGCGTTGCGGGCGAACGCGAACGGGATAAAGACGTTGCCCAGTGCCGGGTTGCCGGACACGTCGATGTTTTGAGGCTCGTCTTGTGTGGACCACATCAACGAGTTCGTGTACTGGGCATCAAAGTTCGACAGCGCGGCTTCGACACCTTGCGCCGACGAAGCGGTTTGTCCTGGCGAGTAAATTGTCTGCGTGGTTTGCGACGATGGGACGACAGCAGCGAGCGTCCGGATGACGGGGCTGTTCTGCATCGCCATCGTCATCGCTTCGGGCAGCGTCATCTCCAGGGCAGGAATCTTTGACGGGTCCTGCAAAACGTGAGGTTCGGCCGTCGATTCCGCAGCAGCGCTAACCGGGGTGGCACATTCGGCGACCTCGGGGTACTCGATCGACATGCCGACGTTCTCGTGATACGACAACGTGGTGTCATGCGGTCCCGGTTCAATCTTGTCCCAAACATGACAGCCGGTCGACGCCATCGTGGTCGAAGCCACCGTGACCGTGACGATCAGGCGGTGAAGAAGATTTCGTTTTGCACGACGTGCGGACAGTGTTGTCGACTGGCGATGGCGGAGCATTCTGTTGGCCCAATTGGGAAATGTGTTACGCACATGCGTGACATGCACGATCCGAAGCAGCCCGACATCTGGCTGAACCGGCTTAATGCGTATCGACCGATCCCGCCGTAAATCTAGAACCGGCTAAGCAGGAAAATTCGTCCTATATCCCAACCAAGCCGCAAAGTCCGCCGACCGGTGTCAAACTTGTCCGGTTCGGCCGGTCATAACGATTTCGATTTCGTCCGCCGACCGACGGATTGGGGTGACCCCCTCAGGCTCTTGGGCGGACCTTTTCAGCAACTCAGCAAAACGTTGAACAGAATCAGCTACCATTTGGTCCTGTAGCAATCTTGATAACTGCTTCGCAAGATCACGATCACTTTGAAGGCATCTGCCGCAGCCAAGTTGCGAAACGCGATGCGCGTTGTCGAACTGGTCGAATGCCATCGGCCGGATGAGCTGAGGAATTCCCGACGCGATCGCTTGTGAAGTCGTCCCAATGCCGCCGTGATGGACAATCGCTCGGCAATGCGGCAGCAACTTGCCAAGCGGCACATAGGACTGCGTCCGAACGATACTCGGTAAGCCAGTCGGAAAGCATTGTGGGTGATTGGCTAAAAGCAGTCCTGGGAGATTGAGATCTGAACATACGTTGGCTGCTCTGCGGAAGAACTTTCGTGTATGCCAGTTCGCCGTTCCACCGGTGAAAACAACGGGGGCATCCGTCGGCAAGTCGAACATCGGCTCGGTCCCATCCGGAGTCGTACCGTCATAGCAAAGAAACCCAGTGTGACGTAGTTGCGGTATCGCACCCGCTGTCGATGGCGCATACCACTCTGGATAAAGTGCCAAGACGCGATCGGGGGACAACCACCATTCGTTCATGATTCGATGAACTGGTGAAAGCCCCTGCTGTCTTCGAATGCGATTGATAGGCGGTGCGAGTAACGGATCGAGCACCAATCGATCGCCAAGCCAGTATGCCAGATGAAATGAATGCGGGTTCGCGGTCGGTTCAAACCGCCACGGCGTCAATCGTGCCGGTGCGTCGGGGACACGCAGCATCACGGGTGCAAGGTGGACGTCAACCAGCGGAACACTCGGTTCCAAATCGCGAAAAATTCGGGACCCAAAATCCAGCGGATGCGACACGAGCACCGTCGAACCCGGCCGATAGAGTTTTTGAATCAACTCGAAGTGGGGTGTCAGAAAGTCCGAGGCGATCCCACGGATGACGCGTCGCATCCCACGTAGCAGTTTCCACGTTGCGGCGTCCGACAGCATGGTGTCGAATTTTTGTTGATCGATTAAGCAATAGGGGGTCAGCCCTTCGGCTTCGGCAATCTTGGCGTAGGGCTCTGCCAAGGAAATCGCCACGTCAAATCCGCGACGGCGCAGTTCGGCGCCGATAGCAACCATCGGGTTTAAGTCGCCGCGCGATCCCGGGGCCGACAAGATGGCAAGCCGCTTCATCCGATTAGCGGCGAATTTCATATTCCGAGATCTTTCGATACGCCGTTGCTCGACTGATTCCAAGCAACCGGGCGGCTTTGGGGACATTGCCGTCGGTTCGTTCGAGCGCTTTTGTGATCAGGCGTTTTTCCCATTCGTCCAGCCGAAACGTATCGAGGCGACTGACACCGGCATCCCGCAGCCCAAGATCATCTGCTTCGATCGCTTGTCCGTCGGCCATCACCACAGCGCTGTCGACGACATTACGTAGCTGTCGCACGTTTCCAGGCCACATGTATTCGAGCATGCGTTTGCGTGCTTGGTCGGTCATTCCCAGTTTGGCTCGACCATGTTGGCTGCGAAAGTGATGAAGGAAATGCTCCATCAACAATTCAATATCGTCACCACGTTCACGCAGCGGCGGGATCAAAAGCTCGAACACACTGAGCCGATAAAACAGGTCTTCGCGAAAGCGTTTTTCACGGACAAATTCGGCCAGGTCGCGGTTCGTTGCCGCAATCACACGTACGTCCACATGGACTTCTTGAGTCCCGCCGACGGGGAGAAACGGGTGGCCTTCGAGAATCCGTAGCAACTTCGCTTGGCCTTCCAATGTCAGCTCACCGATTTCATCGAGGAACAACGTTCCTGTGTGAGCTTGTTGGAACCAACCTTCGTGGTCCGCATCGGCACCAGTGAACGATCCTTTCTTGTGGCCAAACAATTGGCTTTCGATCAATTCCGCTGGGATCGCGGCGCAGTTGACCGTCAGCATTGGCCGCCGCGAACGTTTGCTGTTTCGATGAACAGCACGCGCGACCAGTTCCTTTCCGCAGCCGCTTTCACCACGAACCAATACACAGCCGTTCGCCTTCGCGACACGGACAATTTTTTCCTTCAATCGCAACATCACGGGGCTTTCGCCGATCAATTCGTCGGTGTCGGCGTTGCGTTTGGCGATCTGCTGGGCTTCTGTTTTTAGCGAGTCGTGTTCGAGGGCGCGTTGCAGGCCGACGGCGAGCAGGCGTGCCGCGGCGACGGCGAGCTCGAAGTCGATTTCGTTGAATGAAGGTTCGTCGCGATAAAGGTGCAGAATGCCAATATTGGCTTCGTGGGTATCCAGCGGCACGTAAATCGCATCGGACCAATTTTGTTTTTTGGCTAGTCCATCCGCTTCGTCTTGTTCGCAACCTTTGTCGTTGACCCAAATCGCTTCGCCATTGCCCAAGACACGACGTTGGATCGACTTGCTGATTTTGACACGATCAATCTCGCCTTCGGGGCTCACCTTATGTGGTCTCTGGCGACCATCACCGATATCAAATGACAGGCCCACAGCGTCGGCGTGTGCACGGTCGCGAAGAAGTTCCAAGACGGAGTCGATGATATCATCGGGGTTCTCCGATCGCAGCATCGACAGGCTTAACTGGTAGAGGTCGAAGAGATATCCGGCGTGGGCGATGTCACGCATCGGATCGTCGTAGTCATCTTGCCGAGACATCGCGATGTCTTGGACGATGGTTTGAAACGCGTCTTCGACTTCTGTGTCTTCGTCGGGACTGACGAATAAGATCTCCGTTCCGCCGATTTTCAGGGTGGATTGGTCGATGATTTGAGCCGAATCGATCTTTTGTCCATTCACCAATGTGCCGTTGCGGCTGCCGGTGTCACGGACTTGCCAAAGGCCTTCTTCGAAATACACCACCGCATGAAATCGGCTGGCGACCGGATCGGACAACATGATCTCGCAAGTCGACCCGCGTCCGACGTGCATCGGGCGGTCGGGATCCAATAGGAAATGGCGGCCTTTTTCGGGGCCGTTTTGAACTGCGAGGTACGCGACCATGATTCGTTCACGTCGTTGGTGACTAACCAGCGTGGGGTTCATCCGCCGCGATCATGCCGCATCGAACCGATACTGATGCCGGTTATCGTTTTCAAAGCCGAAAAGTTTCGGTGCAAACAATCATATTCCGCAGAAAAGACATTCGGAATCAACCGACGTTTTGCCGCAGAAGTTTGCCGAACTTCCAAGGTGGGCGTTGTGGCCCTTACGGTCAATCCGGGAGTCGCAGCATCTGTACATTATGATGACAAGCTAGGCGAAGCTACCTCAATCGGCGGTTCCATCACACCCCGGCAACGCCGATAGACGATCACTCCTTCGACGATCATCCAAACCTGCAACGCTAAAATCGAAAGCCCAAACAGGCTGAGCACCAGATTGCCGTCAGGGATCCAACGATTGTAAAGGTCCGACGTGATTGCCCAGGCTGGCATCAACATCATCATCAGCATAGGAATCAAAACGACAGCGACTGGTTTACTGCGACGTGCGAGGTAAACAAACGCAACCATCAGTGCCAGGCCAGCGAGAAGCTGATTGGTCGCACCAAATAGCGGCCACAGGACCATCCCACCTGCCCCAGGCTTCTCGCCGGCAAAAATCGCGATCGCGAGTCCGATGCCAACGGCGATACCTGTCGAAACATATTTGTTCGCCAACGGCTTGGCTCCCGCAGACAAAGCGAGTTCGCTAACCACATAGCGCTGCAGACGAGTTGCGGTATCCAGCGTCGTCGCCGCGAAACAAGCGACCAGCACCGCCATCGTGGCGATTGCCAATCGCAGCGGGAGGCCGAGTGTAGTTAAGAAATTTCCGCCGCCGTCGATGAATGCACGCAGTTTCTTAGGCAGCTTTTGGTTGACCCAACCGGCGTCGGGTTCGCCATTGGCACCCGTGCGGTAGTACTCGCGCCACGCCTGCTGACCCGAAGATGCGTTCCGGGTGATCAACACGGTTCCGATCGGAGATTCGGGGGTGGCGATTTCCGCGGTGACGACGGTTCGCTCGAGCGCTCCCATACCCACTCCTGCCGAGCAGGCCAGGATCACGAGCACGGCGAGCATGCCTTCGAGAAGCATGCTGCCATAGCCGACCGCTTGTGCGTCTGTCGCTTTCTCGAGTTGCTTGCTAGTCGTTCCGCTGCTGACCAAGCAATGGAAGCCGCTGCAGGCGCCACACGCAATCGTGATAAACAAAAACGGAAACATGCTCGGTGCGTCAGCGGGAACTTCGCTGGCAATCGCCGGGGCCGAATTCAACAGATCGGCTTCGCCGGTGAAGGAGGCGATCGCCAGCCCTGCCACCAGCAGAGCCAACGCGACGAATAGCTGTAAACTGTTGATGTAGTCGCGTGGCTGTAGTAGCAACCAAACAGGTAGCACAGACGCGACGAACGCATACGCCAACAAAGCGAACGTCCAAACCACGACCGGTGTGAAAAGCTCGTCGCCTTCGGGAAGCCATCCGGCGAGGTCAAGCGGCAGCCAGTACGCGCCCGCGTAGACGGCCAGATATAAGCACGCCAAGCCGACTAAACTGGGGACAATCAGGCCACCGCCTTTGCGATAACGTAGTCCGATGACGACGGCGATCGGCATCGCGATCCAAACGCTAAGAACCGATTCTGGGTACAGCGCAAAGATGTTCGCAATCACCAACCCAAAGACGGCCAAGACGATCGAAAGGGCGAGCGCGAGGATGACCAGGAAAAGCACCTTTGCCCGCGTCGAGATCAGTCGTCCGGCGGCTTGCCCGATCGTTTGTCCGCGGTTGCGAATCGAAATCACGAGGGCAGCTAAGTCGTGAACGCCGCCGATCAGGATGGAGCCGAACACCACCCATAAAAGCGCCGGGAGCCAGCCCCAGAACACCGCGAGTGCCGGTCCGACGATCGGCCCCGTGCCCGCGATGCTGGTGAAGTGGTGCCCGAACACGATCGACTTTCTCGTCGGGACAAAGTCGATGTCGTCGCGGCATTCGACACTCGGCATCGGCGCATCGTCGGTCAACGCGAACAATCGCTTGGCCAGCCATTTGCCGTAGGTGTTGTAGGCCAGGATGAAGCCAGCCATGGACAATACAGCGACAACCAGAGTGCTCATAGTAAGCCGAACGACTTTTGTGGTGGATCAACGGAGGGGGCGGCGATAGCTAGGCATCAAGATGCCAGATTGCGGGGCGAGGTTCGTGCTTGCAGTCGCCGTCATGTGGAAAGGATGCCCCTTAGCGGGCGAATGAACAGTTTAGCCGAAATCGATCGGCGAGTTGATCCGGCCTTTGTACCCGACATGCTTTAAGCGGGCCGAAATCACCGAATTGAACGATTTGCTCATGGTTCCCGCCTCCCTTGTCGACTCCTATAATTCCGCCTAATCCATCCTGTCTTACCAACGGATACACTCGATTTGGTTGGGCAACTGCAACAAGAATAGGAGCCGTAGAACGGTGAGCGACTCGATCGAAAAAACTGTCATCATTGGTAGCGGCCCCGCCGGTTGGTCTGCTGCGATTTATGCAGCCCGTGCGAACCTGGATCCCGTCGTTTACGAAGGGACTGTCAAAGCCGAGATGATCCCGCTGGGACAACTTGCATTTACCACCGAAGTCGAAAACTACCCCGGCTTCCCCGCCGGAAACATCCGAGCGTTCGTCGAGTCGGCGGTTGATGAGAAACGCCATTACAACCTGCCCGCGATCCCCGGCCCCGAACATTCCAAGGGCAAGGGAAAGTCTCGTTTCAGTTTGGGTGACATCACGCCTCACTACGCGGTGCAAGGCATCGAGTTGATGGAGCTGATGAAGCAGCAGGCGTTGAACTTCGGCACCCGGGTGGTCGGCGAAGACATTGTCAGCGTCGACTTCAGCGGCGAGATTAAAAAGCTGACCACCAGTGGCGGCCAAACGGTGGAAGCGAAAACGGTGATCATCGCCACCGGTGCACGCGCAAACTACTTGGGCCTGGAAAGCGAAGAAGAGTACAAGAACAAAGGCGTCAGCGCGTGTGCCGTTTGTGACGGTGCCCTGCCCGTCTTTCGAGCCAAGCCGTTGGCGGTGGTCGGCGGTGGTGACTCGGCTGTCGAAGAAGCCGTTTACTTGGCAAACCTCAAAGACGCCAAGACGATTTACATGTTGATCCGTCGCGAGGAAATGCGTGCCAGCAAGGTCATGCAAGAACGTGCCAAATCACATCCCAACATCGAGATCCTTTGGAACACCGTTGTGGAGGAAGTCGTCGGTGACGGAAACGTGGTGACCGGGTTGAAGGTCAAGAGCACCAAAGATGACTCGATCAGCGATTTGGATGTCGGTGGCCTGTTTGTCGCGATCGGTCACACGCCAAACACCGCGTTCTTGGACGGGGCTGTCGAAATGAAAGACAGCGGCTACATCGTTTGGAAAAAGCCGTTCCGGACCAATACTTCCGTAACCGGTGTCTTCGCCGCTGGCGACGTTGCTGACGATTACTACCGTCAAGCGATCACGTCATCTGGAACCGGGTGCATGGCTGCTTTGGACGCGGAGCGTTTTCTGGCCGAGCAAGAGTAAAGCGGCGGAAACGCCAAAGAGACGATTGCAGCTTGGGCGGGCGAACTGCCCCCAAGCCGCCTCAAAAGATAACGCCACGATGAATGGTCATCGTGGCGTTTTTTATGGCGACCAGCGATTGTCGCTCACCTGATTGCTGATTAGCCAGCTAGATCTTTGACGCGTACTGTTCGGCGTATTCGATCGTCCAGGCATCGATGACGTTTTCGAATTCTTCGACTTCGACTTCTTCGATATTGCGAAAGAGCGAGCGGTTAAAGAACTCGCGGTTCTTGATCGTCGCTTTGCCTTTGAGGTCCAGAACCCGCAAGTCACTGTACGGTCGAATGACCATTTCGAAACGGCTGTACTGGTTGGCACGTCTGCCGTTTTGGATCAGCAGATCGTCCCGGTAAGCGGCCGTTCCCCAGCCGACTTCTCCGAATAGGGCTTCTTGTCGAAAGCCGGGGAATGCGTCGATGATATCGTTAATCTTGGCTTCGATCCGTTCCGAGAGCGACAATCGAAATGACGTGTGGAGGCGTTTGAGTTCCTCTTCGGTCAGTTCTTCGCGTTTGGCCTCGGATTGCGATTTGTCGCGGCGTTGTTCGCCACGTTGAATCGCGGATTGAAGTCGAGACTTGAAGTCATCGCTCATTCCTGTGCCTCCGATGCTTCTCCCGTGTTGCCATCGTTTGCAGCTGGCTCGGGTTTCGCGGGAGCCGTTTCTGCGGGCGTTTCCGCAACAGGTGGCGCCGAGTCGCTGGCCTTGGGTTTGTTTTCCTTGGCGGGCTTCTTCGCAGGCTCGGGCTGGCTTTGATTGGAGTAGAACTGCATCAAATCGCCAAACGACCGAAGCGGCTCGTCGCCCTTCTGCATCGCATCGGTGATCGGTTTGGATTCTGCCTTGGCGACAACGCGATAGGATTCAGGGCGATGAGGTTTACGACCGCGGTCATTCGACTTGCCGCGACCGCCACCACGTTGGTTGCCGCCCGGTTTGCCTTGTCCACGTCCGCCTTGTTGTCCGCCGCCAGCTTCCCGCGACCGCCGCCTTGGCCACGTCCACCCTGGCCGCCTTGACCACGGCTTGCGCCCTGTCGCCAGAACGCGAACAGGAACTCGAAAAAGAACCCCAACCCCAAACACACCCA